>DASWTR010000205.1:0-8817 GCA_036402035.1 Sphingomicrobium sp. | reverse complement strand
CGGGAAAAACTCAGGCGATTACGCCCGTTTTCCGGCCCGCCGCGGCGAACATGCCGAGGATTTCGTCGACCTGTTCGCTCGAATGCTCGGCGCACAGCGAGCAGCGCAGCAGGGTCATGTTGGCCGGCGTCGCCGGCGGGCGGGCGAGATTGACGTAGAGGCCTTCGTGCAGCAGCGCCTCCCACATCGCAGCGCCGCGCTCCAGGTCCGGCATGATCACCGCGATGATTGCCGATTGCGGCTCGTCGGTGCCGAGCGTGAAGCCGAGCGCCCTGAGGCCGGCATGCAGCTTCTTGCTGTTTTCCCACAGATGGTCGCGCTTGGCACGCCCCTGCATCAGCTTGCGGATCGAGGTCGCGGCGGTGGCGACCACGCTGGGCGGCAAGGAGGCGGTGAACACATAGGGCCGGCAGACCAGCCGTAAAATCTCGAACTTGGGATGGTTGGAAACGCAGAAGCCGCCGACCGTCCCGACCGACTTGCTGAAGGTGCCGATGATGAAGTCGACATCGTCGATCACGCCCTGCGCCTCGGCCACGCCGCGGCCGTTCTCGCCGATGAAGCCCATCGAATGGGCCTCGTCGACCAGCACCATCGTGCCGGCCGCCTTGCACACCGCGACCATCTCCTTCAGCGGCGCGATGTCGCCGAGCATCGAATAGACGCCCTCCAGCACGACCAGCTTGCCGGCCTCGGGTGGAAGCCGTTTCAGCCGCTTTTCCAGCGCCTCCACGTCGTTGTGGCGGAAGGGAACGATCTGGGCGTTGCCCAGCGCGCAGCCGTCGTAGATCGAGGCATGGCTGTCGATGTCGAGGATGATATAGTCATCCTTGCCGGCCAGGGTCGAAATGATGCCGAGGTTGGCCTGGTAGCCGGTCGAGAACACCATGGCATGATCCATGGCGTAGAAATCCTTGAGCGCCTCCTCGACTGCCTTGTGGCCCACATAGGTGCCGTTGAGCACCCGGCTGCCGGTGGTGCCGGAGCCGAACTCGTCCAGCGCCTGCTTGCCCGCCGCGACCACGTCCGGGTCGAAGGTCATGCCCATATAATTATAGGTGCCGAGCAGGATCGTCCGCTTGCCGTTGCAGATGGCGACGGTCGGCGAAACGACCTCCTCCATCACCAGCCCGAATGGATCGGTGAGGCCGGTCGACAGCAATTGCTCGCGGGTTTCGATCAGCGGATCGAATTTGGAAAAGAGGTCGGTCAATTCAGGCGGCCTTGAGCTTGCCGACCGCGTCAACCAGCTGGCCGACCGTCTCGATCTCGGCCTGCTGATTCATGGTGATGACGATGTCGAACTCGTCCTCGATATTGGCAACGAAGTCGAGCACGGTGAGGCTGTCCCACTCGAGGTCCTGGGCGAAGCGGGTCTGGTCGTCGACCCCGATCCCCTTCTTGTTGAACGGCTCGATCAGGGCCTTCACCCTGGCTTGCGTGTCGGCTCGGTCGGTCATGTTCGGCGTCCTAGTGAGGAGCCGGCGCTTTCGCAATCGAATGGGGCGGGAAAGAGGCGCCCGAGTCCGCGCGTGAAACGAAGGGCACGAGCCCGGCCTTTGAGCGTTTGTAACGCAGGTTAACAGATGGGACGCCCTATGTCCGATGAGCGGATCGTTGCGATCGGGCTCCTAACCGAGGACGATCTGAGACGACTTGGCGACACGTTCACGCGGATCTGGCCGGTCGATCGGTCGACCGACTTTACCGAACTGCTGAGAGCGATCGACGAGGCCGAGGAACGGTTCCACCAGGAGATCCGCCCCCAAATGCGCTAGCACTTATTCCTCACCGCCGTCGGCCGGAGGAACCTGCCGCGGCTTTGCCGGTTCGGCTCAGGCCACCCCCGATCTTGGAGACCCGAATGGAGACGCAGCGATTGGAACGCGGCCGGCTGGTCGATCATATCCAGCTGGTGGTGAGGGACCTGGCCGCGAGCCGGCGCTTCTACGAAGCGGTGCTGAAGCCGCTCGAAATCCCGATCGGTGGGGAGGGCGATGGCTATTTCTGGGCCGACGAGCTGTTCGTCTCCTCGCCGGACAGCGACGCGGCACAGGGGCAGCTGACCGGACGCCACCACCTGGCCTTCCAGGCTGCGAGCCGCGAAGCGGTCGATGCCTTCCACCAGGCTGCCCTGGCGGCGGGTGGGCAGGACAATGGCCCGCCAGGCGAACGGCCGCAGTATCATCCCGGCTATTATGGCGCCTTCGCACTCGATCCGGACGGCAATAATATCGAGGCGGTCTATCATGGTGAAGCCAGGCGCTCGGCCGACAGCGTGACGATCAGCTTCTGACGGCGCCGAAGGCTCAGCCCTACCCCTCGCCCCTGAGAATTGAACGATCCTTCGCGAGCCGAACGAGCAAGTTGATCCGCCGCGTCTGATAGGCAAAGGCGATCGCCACCTGGGCAACCGCAAATATGGCTCCCGCGAGGACGGCGACCGCGACGTTGGTCGAGGCCAGGTGATAGACGAGAAGCGCGAGACCGGTCCCGCCGATGAAACCGTTGACGCAGGCGATCATGCTCGCCGCGGTGGTAAGCAAGCCGAGCAGTTCGCCGGTGATGTGCGCCGAATCCAGCTTGCCCTCGGGCCACCGGCCCAGCGGTTCTTCGAACAGCTGTTCGGCCGGGCCGCCGAGCGTACGATAATAGTGCCTGATCTTGGCGATGGTCACTTCGGACTGCATGCTCTCCATCGCGACGTCGACCAGCCGGAAGGTCGTCAGTAGGCCGGTCGCGTAGACCGCCGCGATCACCACGCCGGTGAACAACAGGAAATTGGCCGACTGGGCCATGAGCCCGATCGCGACCAGCGCGCCGGAGGCAGACAGCAGGAACATCGAAGCCCTGGCCTGTTGCTCGTTGACCGAAGCATTGATCACGCCCTGCATCACCGAATGCTCGGTCGTCAGGGCGGTCAGGATGGCTTCTCGGTTGCTATCCGACACGTGGGCGCTGTCAGGCAATTTGCTCCGAATGGCCATAGGCGAGGACGGTCATGAACGCCTGGCGCGGGGCGGGATCGCCGCCGGCCGGCGCCCGGAACTGCTCCCTGCGCGCGGCGTCACAATCATATTGGAACGCCATGTCCCCCGTCTTCGCCACCACATGGCAGGACTCGATCGAGCCCTTCGGGTCGAAGGTCAGGAACATCACCTGCCGGCCAAGCAGCTTGTCGCCAGGCTCGAGCTGTCCGCCGTCGAGTTGACTGCCGGGGCTGAAGCGGCGTTCGAACGTCAATTTCGAGAAGGCTCCGACGTTTCCCTCCCTGCCGCCGGCCGCGACGCTCGCCGCCATATCCTCGTCGCAGGTCTTGGCGCCCGTCGGCACCAGGCTGATCTGATATTGGCAGGATTGCTGCTTGCCCTTGTCGTCGACCGTGACGGTGATCTTCTCCCACCAGGGGACCGACGCTTCGAGGGCTGGAGACGGGGTAGCTGCCGCCAGGGCCGCCGCGAACAAAGCGAGCACTGCAAACTCTCCATCATGCCCGCTCTGACGGCACAACCGCCGCCTGAGACCCCAAACGCGCGAAAGCGCTTTTGTTCTCCCATTGGCAAATTTGGCGTCGCTTCGCGGGCGCTCAAGACCAGATCATCGTGTCCACCGTGCCGTGCGGATCGAGGATGAATTCGCGCATCATTCGGAAATGGTCGGTGTCCTCCAGCGTCACGGGCCGGAGGCCGTATTTCTCCAGCCGCAGCAGGCGGGCGTCGGGGAGGGCCATCAGGATCGGCGAGTGGGTGGCCATGATCACCTGTGAATTGCCGGCGTCCTGCATCCGCTTGAGCAGCCTAAGAAAGTCGAATTGCCGCGCCATCGACAGCGCCGATTCCGGCTCGTCGAAGCTGAAGATGCCCGGGCTTTGGCAGCGCTCCTCGAAGAAGCGCATGAAGCCTTCGCCGTGGGAATGGGACAGGAAGTCGGGCGGCGGCCCGCCGAGCGGTTCGCGGGCGGCCTCGTCGAGGTAGCGGGCGACCGAGAAGAAGCTTTCGGCGCGGAAGAACCAGCCGCGGCCGACCTTGGGCAGCCAGGCCGCCCGCATCGCCTGCTCCAGCAGCCCGCCATTCTCCTCCAGCGCGTTGCTGTGATCGACCGGCATGTAGCCGGGCCCGCCGCCGGCCTCGTCGAACCCGGCCAGCACCGCGATCCCCTCCAGCAGGGTCGATTTGCCGCTGCCATTCTCCCCGACGATGATTGTGACCGGCGTGTCGAAGGCGAGCTCGAAGCCGGCCTCGCGGAACATCGGCAGGCAGAAAGGATAGGCATCGCGGTCGGGCACCGCCTCGTCATCGATCCACACCCGCTTGAGGTAGGGCGGCGGGAGCGAGGTATGGCGGTTGTTGCGGGCCATGCGGCGAACTCTATCAAATCAACCGCACTGCGCCATCCGGCATGGCTTGCCGCTGCACGCTTGTCGGGTAGCGGACTTGCCGCCCCGGATTTTGCGACTATCCCCGGCAAATGGATTTGAAATCGCTCACTTATACCAGCCTCGCCGATCTCGACCTGACCGCCGACGATCTTCACGCCATCCACCGCAGCGCGCGCGAGCATAATGCGATCGACGGAATCACCGGCCTGTTGGTGTTCAACGGCACCCATTTCCTCCAGATCGTGGAAGGCGCCGAGCCGGCGATCGACGAACTGCTGGCCAGGCTTCGCCGCGACCCGCGCCATTCCGGCCTGGAGGTCCGCGACGAGCGCAAGGTGGAAGCGCGCAGCTTCCCCGATTGGTCCATGGAGCTGGTGCGGGTGAGCGCCAGCTATTTCGAGGCGAAGGACACGCTGGAGGGTCAAATTCCCCACACTGTTGCCGGCGACGTACGCGACCGGCTGTTCCGCATGACCGAGCAGATTTCGGGCACGGTGCGGCTGTAGAATAGTTCGGCACAATGACGCCCGGCCGCGGCACCGCCGCGGCGCTGGTGCGTTTGCACCTACCACATGAAAAGCCGGTTGATCATGACCGCCGCCTGCACTCTGGCCGCCGCCGCGCTTGCCGCTTGCGCGGCCGAGGACCAGCGAACGAGGGAAGCGCCCATGGACAACAGCACCGCAACCGCGGTCCGAAGTGTCACGTCCAAAGATGGAACCAGGATCGCCTTCGACAAGCAGGGCAGCGGACCAGCGCTGATCCTGGTTGGCGGCGCCTTGTCCGACCGGTCCGGAAGCGAACCCTTCGCCAAGCTGCTGGCCGACCGTTTCACCGTCTACAGCTTCGACCGGCGCGGCCGGGGCGACAGCGGCGACACCAAGCCCTATGCGGTCCAGCGCGAGATCGAGGATATCGAGGCGCTGATCGACGAGGCCGGCGGATCGGCCCATGTCGCCGGCTTCTCGTCCGGCGCCGCGCTGGCGCTGGAGGCCGCCGCCGCGCTGGGCGGCAAGGTTAGGAAGCTGGCGATTTACGAACCGCCCTATGACGAGGCGGAGGGCGCGGCCGACAAATGGAAGCGCTACCGGGCCGAGCAGGCCGAATTGCTCGCCGCCGGCCGTCGCGCCGAGGCGGTCGAGCATCATCTGAAATTCGTCGGCGTGCCGCAGCCGGCGCTGGCGCAGATGAAGTCGTCGCCGATGTGGCAGGGCATGACCGCGATGGCCCCGACGTTGCCCAACGACGTGGCGGTGATCGGCGACGACCGCAAAGTGCCGGTCGAGCGCGCCGCCAGGGTCAACGCGCCGGCGCTGGTGATGGACGGTGGCGCCAACCGCGAAACCATGCCGTTCATGCGCGCCACCGCGAACCGCATCGCCGGCGCGATCCCGAACGCGCAGCGCCGGACGATCGAAGGGCAGGGGCATAATGTCAGTCCTGAAGCGCTGGCGCCGGTGCTGGTTGAGTTCTTGTCAGGGAATTGAACTGGGTTCCCGGCAACAGCACCCCTAGCCTTGACCTAACGGTCGTAATCGGCCGGCGGAACGTAGATTTCGCCGCGCGCTCGGGCGGCGATCGCCTGGTCGGCGATGGCGCATTTGCGGGCGATCTCCGCCTGGGCCGGATCGATCGGGTCGTCGTCCAGCCTGCCGGTCCGCTCGAGCTCCGCCTGCCTGGCCAACTCCTCGAAGATTCCCTTCCTGCCCCGCGGCCCGCGCCGGCCAACGCCCCGCAATATCTCCGACAGGTTGTGGGGATCGTCGACGATCATCCAGACGATCATCGCGGGGAACAGCAGCAAGGCGAGCGCGATGGCGGTCAGCATGACCGGGGCCTAGCGCGAAGCGGTTAAGAAGGGGTGAGGGTGGCACAGCTGTCAAGGGTGCGGCAATTCACGAACCAAATAGGTTGCTGTAGGACAGGGTTTTCTTTCGTTCACTGTCCGCCCGTTCCGATTCCATGCTATGCGGCCGCAAACGGGAAAGGGGGCTTTCCATGCCATATCGCAACGCGCCTTATTATGTCCTGGTCTGCATCGCGGTGATCGTCGCCGGATTTTGGCAAAGCTATTTTTCCAAAGCAGGTGCCGTCCCTTGGCAATTCCATGCCCATGGCATCGCCGCCAGCATCTGGGTGCTGATGGTGCTGTTCCAGAGCTGGGCGGTGCACAAGCAGCAGCTTCCCGCCCACCGCATCGTCGGCAAGTCGAGCCTGATCCTGTTCCCCTTCCTGATCGGCGGGCTGGCGGCGATCATCGACTTGACCGCCAAGGGCTTCGTCGCCGGCAACGACCCGGTCCGGACGATGTTCGGTGCCCAATTCCTGATCGGGCTGGCGCTCGCCATCGCCGCCTATGTCCTCCTCTACTATCGCGCGCTCAAATATCGGCGGAAGGTTTGGGATCATGCCGGCTATATGCTGGCGACGCCGCTGATCCTGTTCGAATCGCCGTTCGGCCGGGTGCTCGGCACCTGGGTGCCGGGCCTGACGATCCAGGGGCCGCAGGACTTCCACCTGATCATGGTGACGATCGAGATCGGCATGGCCGTGGAACTGGCGATCATCGCCATCATCTGGCGCAAATATCGGGAGAGGGCCTGGCCGTTCCTGGTCGCCGGCGGCTTCATCGTGGCGCAGATGCTGACCATGGGACTGATGCAGGACAATGCGGTGCTGACGTCGCTGCTGGTCGCGCTCGGTGGGGTCCCGAGCGGCGTCGTGGTGCTGGCGGGCTTCCTGATCGGTGCGCTGACCAGCTGGGCGGGGTGGCAGGCCGGCCAGCGGCCGGATGCCAAGCGGGTGATCGCGCAGCCGGCGTGAAGGATAGCGGTTCAATAGGCTGTCACGGCAATCCGGCGGCGGCGACGGCTTCGATCTCGACCAGATAGCCGAAGTGGAGGTCGGGCACCGGCACCACGGTGCGGGTCGGGCGCCAGTCGCCGAAGAAGTCCGCGAACACCCGATTGAACGCGTCCCAATGATCGATCCCGACCAGGAAGGCGGTGACGTGCAGCACGCGGTTGCGGCTGGTGCCGGCCAGGGTCAGGACGCGGTCGAGATTGTCGAGCGTCAGGCGGACCTGCTCCTCAAAGCTGCGGTCGGCGGCATGGGTGCCGTCTGGCAAGCGCGGCAGCTGGCCGGAGCAGAACACGAGGCCGTTATAGCCCAGCGCCGGAACGTAATGCGCGTGGGGCGGCGGGTTGCCGAAGATTTGGATGTCGGTGGGTTGGGCCATTGAGGCTGTGTAGTTTAGCGGCGCATCGGCTCCAACCCGATCTCAACCAAGCGGCTTTCGTCGTCGCATCGGTGGCAGTGATCCTGTTTGGGAGGGTGACTATCAAAATATTATGATAGCCAGTGGCGATGGGCCGGGGACGTTTTCGAGCTATCCGAGGGGGTCGACGCAATGATCCGCTGCGCTTCTGGCCGGAGGCGCGTCGCAAGCTGGGTTGGTCCCGTTACCTGCCGCTTTGGGGTGGTGCGATCGGGGTGGGGTTGCTGGCCGGGGTCGTCTGGTCGCAGCTGCCGGACGGCTCGGGGAGCCAAGCTGCACACCGTGATACGACGATCGAAGATTATGCCGAGCAGCTCGAGCGCTCCGGTGGATTGCCGCCAGCGAGTAGCGGCACTGATGGCGTGCGTTTCGGCTTCTGCCATGTCGGCGGCGGGACCAACTGTGTGGTCGATGGCGACACGCTCTACCTGAGCGGCGTGAAGATCCGCATCGCGGACATCGACGCGCCGGAAACGCATGAGCCCAAATGCGCGAGCGAGAAGCTGCTCGGCGACCGCGCCACGCAGCGGCTGATCCAGCTGGTCAATTCAGGCGAGGTGACGCTGCGACCGATCGATCGCGACGAGGATGGCTATGGCCGCAAGCTGCGGATCGTGATGGTCGAAGGGGAATCGGTCGGCGAGACATTGGTCGGCGAGGGTCTTGCCCGCTGGTACGAAGGCGGCCGGCGGCCGTGGTGCTAGTTTGGCGACTTAGTAAGCTGTCGCTGTAATTCCGAAGCGTCTCCATTTCGGAGCTTTGTCTAATATTTCAGTGAGCACGCCCTGCGATCATTTTCGACATTGTTCGCGGGAGGATGCCATGAATAAGTTCAGATTGTTGCTGGCGGTCACGTTGCTCGCTTCTGGCGGAGTGGCCCAGGCCCGTCCGTACCAGGATGCAGGCAAAACGAGCTTCTGCCCGGCTCCGCCCGAGCACACGCGATATGTGCGGTTCCTATATTGGTTCATTCCTTGCTGACAGCCGGTGAAGGGCGCCGCTGTGCGGTGCCCTTCGCACGTCGAGCGAGTTTCGGTGATTTAGTAAACTGTCAACGTAATCCCGGTAAGGGGACCGCCGGGCCGCCCTATTAATTGATGCCACTAAATTACGTGGCTCCGGCCGTTTCGACCGGCAATGATTTCACTTTGACGACAAGGTC
>DASWTR010000204.1:0-1698 GCA_036402035.1 Sphingomicrobium sp. | reverse complement strand
ATGGAGCAGGCGGAGGCGCAGGCTGGCGGACCGCTCCTGTTGGTGTCGGGCCGGGGCTGGCATCCCGGCGTGATCGGCATCGTCGCCAGCCGGTTGAAAGAGCGCTTCCACCGTCCGACGATCGTCATCGCGGAGGAGGAGGACGGGACCGGCAAGGGCTCTGGCCGATCGATCAGCGGGGTCGATCTCGGCGCTGTGGTGCTCGCCGCGAAAGACAGCGGATTGCTGATTGCCGGCGGCGGCCATGCGATGGCGGCCGGGCTGACGGTCGCGCCGGGCGGGATCGAACCGCTCCGTGCCTTCCTCGCCGAACGGATCGCGGCCGACGTGGAAGCGGCGCTGGGCGGACGCTCGCTTGTGCTCGATGCCTTGCTCGCACCCGGCGGTGTCGCGGGGAGCCTGTGCGACGCGCTCGATGCTGCCGGGCCTTATGGCGCGGGCTGGCCGGCGCCGCGCGTTGCCGCCGGCCCAGCGCGGCTGATGCGGCCGGGGATCGTCGGCAATGGCCATGTCCGGGCGATCGCCTGCGGCGACGATGGGAAATCGTTCAAGCTGATCGCCTTTCGTACTGCCGAAACCGAACTCGGACAGGCGCTCCTTTCATCGTCCGCCGACCAGCGTTGGTGGCTCGCCGGCACGATCAAGCGCGACGAATGGAACGGCGGCAATGCCGCGGAAATGCATCTCGAAGACGCCGCCCCGGCTTGACCGAATCCCGCGCATCGCCTAGGCGCCCCGGCACCACGCAAGTGGCCCCTTCGTCTAGCGGTTAGGACGCGGCCCTTTCACGGCTGAAACACGGGTTCGATTCCCGTAGGGGTCACCATACCAAATCATTCATGTGCTCAGCCGCTTCGCGTGCCAGCGGACATGGTCGGCCATGAAGGTCGAGATGAAGTAATAGCTATGGTCGTATCCCGGCTGGCGGCGCAGGGTTAGCGCGATGCCGGCCTCGGTACAGGCGGCCTCCAGCAGCTCGGGCTTCAGTTCCTTTTCAAGAAACGGATCGGCGTCGCCGATGTCGACCAATAGCTCATCAAGCCGCGCGCCATCCTCGATCAGCGCCACAGCGTCATGCGCACGCCAGCCCGAGCGATCCGGCCCGAGATAGTTGGACAGCGCCTTGTCGCCCCACGGCACCTGACTCGGGGCCACGATCGGCGCGAAAGCGGAGACCGATCGGAACCGGCCCGGATGGCGAAGCGCAACGGTCAGCGCGCCGTGGCCACCCATCGAATGGCCGGTGATTCCCTGCCGGTCCCTATCGACCGGAAAATGCTCGCCGATCAATGATGGCAGCTCCTCGGTAACATAGCTCCACATACGGTAGTTGGCCGACCAGGGCGTTTCGGTCGCATCGACATAGAAGCCGGCACCAAGCCCGAAATCCCACGCACCCTCGCTGTCGTCGGGAACGCCTTCGCCGCGTGGGCTGGTGTCGGGCGCGACGAAGGCGATGCCCAGCTCCGCGCAGGCGGCGCGATACTCGCCCTTTTCCGTGACGTTGGCGTGTGTGCAGGTGAGCCCGGATAGATACCAGATGATGGGCAAACGCCGGCCCTCTTCCGCCTGGGGCGGCACGAAAATCGAAAAGGTCATGTCGGTCGCGGTCGAGGCAGACGCGTGCCGAACGACCAGCTGCCGCCCGCCATGCGCTTTGTTCTCAGAAACGATGTCCAATCTCACCTCATCCTTCCA
>DASWTR010000203.1:0-1861 GCA_036402035.1 Sphingomicrobium sp. | reverse complement strand
GAAATCGGCGTGGCCGTTGGCGCTTTCGACCCAGCTTTGCCGCGCCGGGTCGTGGGTTTCGTCGATCTTCGTCATTTGGGTAGTTGGGCTTTCGGAAAATCGGCCCAGGCCTGGTCATAGTCCGGCTGGGCGCGGTCGAGCGCGAATTGGGTGGGCCGATAGGGCCAGCAGCTTTCGACCATGAAGGCCATGGTGCCGGAAATCTTGGCGGGCTTCAGCTCCGCCTCGCTCGCCTTGCGCCAGCTTTCGACGTCGGGGCCGTGCCCGCTCATCAGATTGTGCAAGCTGAGGCCGCCGGGACGGAAGCCCTCCGCCTTCCCATCATATTCGCCATAGATGAGGCCCATCGCCTCGCTCATCACATTGCGGTGGAACCAGGGCGGCCGGAACGTGTCCTCCGCCACCATCCAGCGCGGCGGAAAAATGACGAAGTCCGCATTGGCCCGGCCCGGCGTTTCGCTCGGAGAGGTCAGCACCGTGAAGATCGACGGGTCGGGATGGTCGAAGCTCACCGTCCCCATCGTGTTGAACCGCGCCAGCTCGTAGCGGCATGGGGCGAGGTTGCCGTGCCACGCGACCACGTCGAACGGGCTATGGTCGAGCGTCGTGATCCACAGCGCGCCCTGATATTTCTGGACCACCTCGCACGGCCGCTCGACATCTTCATAAGCCGCGACCGGCGTTTCGAAGTCCCGAGCGCTGGCGAGCCCGTTGGACCCGAGCGGGCCAAGCTCCGGCAGGCGGAACATGGCGCCATGGTTCTCCGCGACATAGCCGCGTGCCTCGCCGTCCACCTCGACACGAAAGCGGACCCCGCGGGGGATCAGCCCGACCCAGCCAGGCGGAAGCTCCATCCGCCCCATCTCGGTGAACAGGCGTAGCGTACCGCTCTGCGGGATGATCAGCAGCTCACCATCGGCGTCGAAGAACAGCCGGTTCGTCATCGACTTGCTGGCGCGGTAGAGATGGATGGCGACTCCGGTCAGGTCCCACGGGTCCCGGTTGGCCATCATCGTCACCAGCCCGTCGACGAAATCGGCATCGGCGGGCAAGTCGGCGGGCGGGTCCCAGCGAAGCCGGTTGGGCGTCAGCGGCTCGTCAACCGTTCCCGGCGCGAACAGCTTGGCTCCCGCGTACCGCTCGAACGGCCGATGATCGGCGGTCGGCCGCATGCGATAGAGCCAGCTGCGGCGATTCTCGTGCCGCGGCGCGGTGAAGGCGGTTCCCGACAATTGCTCGGCATAGAGCCCGAACGGCGGCCGCTGCGGGCTGTTTCGGCCCTTGGGCAGCGCACCGGGCACCGCCTCGCTTTCGAAATGGGCGCCGAAGCCGGTCAGATAGTGAAGCTCGTCCGTCGCGTTGGTCACAGGCGCGAAAACCCCCTCGACTTCATCGGTGAAGCGAGGGGGTCGTTACGCGTCTAAGGCCGGTCAGGCAATCAATTGACGTTGACCTCGACCTTGTCCGGGATGGTGATGTCGGTGTCGTCGCCGCCGAAGCCCAGCTGGTCCCGGAACAGGAACAGGAGCACCAACACGACGATGATCAGCAGGACGACGGCGAGGACTCCCCCGCCACCGCCGTCACGCCCGGTATCGACGATGGTTACCCGTTCTTCGGTTTCGCGTTCGTCTGCCATCGGTCTACTCCCTGAAGCAATTCGTTGGCGAAACAACCATTGCTGAGGCAGGGGGTTCCACGGAACCGCGCGGTTCGACGTTCGCTGACGCGGCTCGCAGCAAGAGGGAATCGGGATGCTCCGTCGTTCGATTTTTTTCCTGATCATCGCGACCTGCGCCGCCTGCAGCCGGGAAGCGACCGAACCGGCGAATGAAAGCGCAATCGTCAACCAATCGGCCGT
>DASWTR010000202.1:0-2680 GCA_036402035.1 Sphingomicrobium sp. | reverse complement strand
CATTGAGATCGTCAGCGACAAGAAGCCGGCCACGTTCGCCGGCATTTTCGAGCGCAACGGGGTCGAGCCAGCCCAGGCGCTAATGGCCGGCGATTCGATGCGCAGCGATGTCCTCCCGGCGCTCGAGGCCGGCGCCTGGGCTGCCTACATCCCCCAGCCGCTGGGCTGGAGCCACGAGCAGCGCCCGCCGCCGGTGGATAATCCGCGCTTCATCGAGCTCCCATCGCTGGCCGCCTTGGTCCATTGGCTGGATCTAGCCGAGGCGGCGTGATGGATTTCTGGAGGTGCAGTCCCACCCCCGCTCGTCCTGAGGAGGGACTGAGTAACCCCGGACTTGATCCGGGGGCAGCGAAGGCCCGTCTCGAAGGCCAGTCCTTCGAGACGCCGCTTCGACAGGCTCAGCGGCTCCTCAGGACGAACGGGTAAATTGATGACCGATCTAAATCCTGAAATCGTCCCGGATAGCGAACGTACCGGCCTGATTGGCTCCCTGCCGAAATTCGCGCGCCCCTACGCGTCGCTGATGCGGGTCGATAGGCCGATCGGCACCTGGTTGCTCTACTGGCCATGCGCCTGGAGCGTCGCGCTGGCCGGAGTGCAGGGACGGTGGCTGCTGTTCGCCTGGTTCCTGCTCGGCGCCTTCGCCATGCGCTCCGCGGGCTGCGTCTATAACGACATCGTCGACAAGGACCTCGACGTGCAGGTTGAGCGGACTCGGCTGCGGCCGCTGGCATCGGGGCGGGTATCGGTCCGCAACGCCTGGCTGCTGGCGATCGGCCTGTCGCTGATCGGGCTGGTCGTCCTCCTTCAGCTCCCCCGCGTCGCGCAGGGCGTCGCGCTAATCAGCCTGTTCGCGGTCGCGGCCTACCCCTTCATGAAGCGGATCACCTGGTGGCCGCAGGCGTGGCTCGGACTGGTGTTCAGCTGGGGTGCGCTGGTCGGTTGGCCCGCGGTCACGCAGGAGTTCGCGCTCCCCGCATTCGTCCTATGGCTGGGCAGCATCTTCTGGGTGATCGGCTATGACACGCTGTACGCCATCCAGGACATCGAAGACGACGAGCTGGTCGGCGTGAAGTCCAGCGCCCGGGCTCTGGGAGCGCGCGCGCAGCTTGGCGTGGGAGCCTGCTACGCGCTGGCGTTGGCCGGCTGGACGGCCGCGATCTGGCTGGTTCGGCCCGATTGGGTCGCTTTGCTCGCGCTTGTGCCAGCCGCAATCCATCTGACCTGGCAGGTCGCCAAGGCCGATCCGAAAGACGGCGCCGGCGCGCTTGGACTGTTTCGCTCCAACCGTTTTGCCGGCCTGCTGCTGTTCCTTGGCTTCCTCGTCGTCGGCTTGTCCTCGACCCAATGACGGCCTAGTCGCGCCGGCATGCTCGAACCCGCCGCCGCTCGCGACAAGGCCGCCTCGCTCGGCGAACTCGCCCGAAGGAAGGGCGCCGATGCCGCCGATGCGGCCTATGTCGGCGAGCGCTCGCAAGGGGTCAGCGTGCGGCTCGGCCAGCTGGAGGACGTCCATCGCAGCGAGGGCGAGGAAATCGGCCTCCGCGCCTTCATTGGCAAGCGTAACGCGACCGTTGCCTCCTCTGACATGTCAAAGGACGCGCTGGAGACGTTGGTCGATCGCGCCTTGGCGATGGCGGCAGAGGCCCCGGAGGATCAATTTGCCGACCTCGCGCCCGAAGAGTTGCTGTTTCGCGACGAGCCGGCCGATCTCGACCTCGACGACGGCGGCGATCCGGATCCGTCGGCGCTTAAGGATCGAGCCCTGGCGGCTGAGGATAGCGCCCGCGCGGTCGAGGGAATCACCAACTCGGGCGGTGGAAGCGCCTCTGCCTCGGCCAATATTTTCGCCATAGCCACCAGCCACGGCTTCTCCGGCGTCACCCGCGCGACCGGCTACAGCAATTCCGTCAGCGTGGTCGCGGGCGAGGGCTCGACCATGCAGCGCGATTATGCCTGGCACTCGGCCCGGCACCTCGCCGACCTCGAACCGCCGGAAGATGACGGCGCCCGCGCGGCAGAGCGGGCCGTGGGACGGCTGAGTCCGGTCAGCATCAAAGCCGGGGTGATGCCGGTGATGTTCGACCCGCGCGTCGCGACCACCCTGCTCGGTCATTTTGTCGCGGCAATCAGCGGCTCATCGATCGCGCGGAAGACCAGCTTCCTGCTCGACGCGCTGGACACGAAGGTCTTCGCTGATGGTGTGACCATTCATGACGACCCGTTTCGCAAACGAGGATTGCGCAGCCGCGCCTTCGACGGCGAGGGCTTGCCGGTAAGATCGCTCGACCTGGTCAAGGATGGCGTGCTGACCACTTGGCTGGCCGACAGCACCGCCGCCCGACAGCTCGGCATCCAGCCCACTGGCCACGCCGTTCGCGGCGTCTCCGGCTCGCCCGGCGCGGGCCCGGCCAACCTTCACATGGCGGCCGGAAAACGCAGCCGCGAGGAGATGATCGCCGGCGTCAAGCAAGGTATCCTCGTCACCGAGCTGATCGGGCAGGGCGTCAATGGGGTAACCGGCGATTACTCGCGCGGCGCCGCCGGCTTTCTAATCACGGACGGCCAGATCGGCCCGGCGGTGGCCGAGATCACCATCGCCTCGAACCTCATGCAAATGTTCGCCACCCTGGAACCCGCCAGCGACCTTCGCTTCCGCCGCGGGATCGACAGCCCGACA
>DASWTR010000201.1:0-2689 GCA_036402035.1 Sphingomicrobium sp. | reverse complement strand
GGCCTCTTGGCGAGCATCGCAAGCCCGATTGCATCGATGACGAACTCATGAGACTGTCTCCGTCGGGGGAGTGGTTCGATGCGTCGATGGGCAAGCATCATCCTGTTCGTGATCGGCGGCTTTTGCGTCGGCATGCAGGTGATGATCGCCTTCATGAAGGTGCCGCCGGAGTACCCACGGGAAGTCCCGCCGATCCTTTATTTCAGTGCCATCGCTCTCTTATTCCTGATGCCGGCGACCTGGCTCAGCCCGGGCCGCCGCTGGTGGGAGCTTGGAGTAACCATGCTGACCGGCGCGGCGATCTGCATCGGCAGCTTCGCCATCACCATCACCGCGACGCCCGAGGAGGGCAGCACGGGAGGGCTGGGGCCGCTCGACGGCTATGTCGACTGGGGACAGGGCTGGACCAACGTCTCAGTGATCGCGATCGCAGGACTGCTGATGATCGCCTTCGAAATGTGGGGGAGGGATTGGGCATGAGCGAGAATGCGCCATTGCCCGTGATGATCGTTGCCGGCCTGATCATTATCGTCGCGATGGCGACCTTCGGCGCACTGTGGTCAGGATCGGCGGCGGGGGTCGCCTTCGCGGAAGCGGCGACCTCGTCCTACGAAAGCGGTTGGTTACCGTGGGCCGGCGTGTTCGTCGCGATCGGCTGCGGCATTGGCATGTTCCTTGGCTGGCCAATGGCGCGATGGCTGTTCTGCGCCTGGATGGGCTACGGCGTGATCGAGGGGCTGTTCCTGCTCGACGAGCAGCATTTCAACCCGCTGGTGCTGGGCGCCTATGCACTGATCGCGGTGGCACTGTTCCTGCCGGCCAGCAACCAGTGGTTTCGGAAGGACTGAAGCGGAGGGAGGGAGCCACATAGGCTCCGCTTCTGCCATCGTTGCGGTAGCGAAATCACGGTAACCGGCTGGTTACCAAGGCCGATCTATACGCTGCTGGATGAGCAGGCATTGGGATCCTGACGAAGAGCTTGCGCGCTGCATTGCGGCGGAGGAACTCGCGCGCCAGAATCGCTCGTGGCCGGAGGGCGCCACGGCGGGACTGCTGCTGGTGGCGGCCCTGTGCGTGACGGTTGGCTTGACGCTCTACCAGTTTGCCGGACCGCGCGACGTGGTCGAGGAGGGTGCGGCACGGCGGTGAGGGCCGAGGGCCGGCTCTCGCCAACTCTTAGCCAGAAGGCTAGATTCGCTTTGCAATCTTCCTTCTGCTCGGTGGATCGGACCATGAAGAACGACCGCGTCTACAAATACAGCTTCGCCAGCGTTTACCCGCATTATGTCGCCAAGGCGGAGAAGAAGGGGCGTACCAAGGCCGAGGTCGACGAGGTCATCCGCTGGCTGACCGGCTATTCGCAAAAACAGTTGGAGGCAGCGATCGAAGGCGGCACCGACCTGGAGCATTTCTATGGCGAGGCGCCCAAGCTCAACCCGGCACGGGATCAGATCAAGGGCCTCATCTGCGGCATCCGTGTCGAGGAGATCGAGGAGCCGCTGATGCGCGAAATCCGCTACCTCGACAAACTGATCGACGAACTGGCGAAGGGGAAGACGATGGAGAAGATATTGCGAGCCGCGCTTCCGGCTGACGGATAACTTTTCCGAAACGGCTTCGCTGTACGCTCCTTGTCATGGCCAGTCCGCTCAAATCCGGGAAGCAATCTGTCGACCTGGCGTCGTCCGGCCCGCGCGTGTCGCGCATTCGCCGTGACCCGCCGCCGGCGGTGAAACAGCTCGAGGTTCGCAGTCACCGGGAGAATGAACGGTCGGACGTGGTCGTTGGGGTGATCGTATTCGCGCTCGCCATCTTCGTCATCATCATCGCCTTCGGCAGCTACTCCGGCTGGTCCTTGCGCCAATATAAGGTGGAGCTGACCACCGCCGAGTGAGGTGTCGCATCACGCGACAAAAGAACCGCACTTGCTTCGTGCCCCAAAGCAAGCTTGCATGCGCCCCGAGTCACGCAAGGGGTAAGCGATGAGCGAGCCGAAGCTAGTCAGTCCGAACGATCCGGTCTTCCCTAAGGAGGTCCATAATCTGCTGGTCGCGGCCAATGCGACCAACATCACCTTAAGTGGCATGGCCGATACCAAGGCGTCGATCCTGATGGGCGCCAGCTTCGTCGTCTTCTCCATCTCGATCGGCGACATTGCCGAGGGGCGGGCCAGCCTGCCGATCCTTGTGCTGACCACCTTCTCGTTCATCGCCACCGTGTTCGGAGTCCTAACCGTGCGGCCGAACCGCATGCCGGTGACCAAGGAGCCGATACCGGCGGAGAAGATCAACATATTGTTTTTCGGCAGCTACACCAATGCCCGGCGCGACGAATATATCGACGAGATGATCAAGGTCCTCTCGTCGGAAGAGGAGACCTATCGCCGCCTGACCGCGGACCTCTACGACCATGGCAAGGTGCTGCGCGACGACAAATTCAGCTGGCTCTATTGGAGCTTCACCATGTTCCTGCTGGGGATGCTGGTGACGGCGGTGGCAGTGATCCTCGATCTCACCGGGGTGGTGAAGTTCTAGAGCCAGCCGCGGTCGCGATACCATTTGGCGGTATCGGCGAGGCCCTGCTCGGTATCGATTTGGGGCTTCCACAAGCTTTCCGGCGCCCCGCGGCCGGGATGGACCATCCAATCGGGGTGGCAGAAATAGGCGACGCGGTCTTGCGTGAGCTTGGC
>DASWTR010000200.1:0-3196 GCA_036402035.1 Sphingomicrobium sp. | reverse complement strand
GAACAGGTGAATACCGCCGGATGATGGCATTTCAGCCATGAAGAAACATAGGCGAGGTGAGCGAAAGCCTGGGCATGGCTTTCAGGGAAGCCATATTCGCCGAAACCCTTGATTTGCTTGAAGCAGCGTCGCGCGAAATCGGGATCGTAACCGCGCCGCACCATGCCGCCGACCATCTTCTCCTCAAGTTCATGGATCGTCCCAGGGTTGCGAAAGGTCGCCATTGCCCGGCGCAACTCGTTGGCTTCCGCCGGCGAAAAACCGGCGGCGGTGATGGCCAGCTTCATTGCCTGTTCCTGGAACAAGGGGACGCCGCACGTGCGACCAAGAACGTCCCTCAGCTCATCAGGATCATTTGGTGGATGGGGGGATGGGAATTCGATCGGCTCCTCGCCATTGCGTCGGCGCAAATAGGGGTGGACCATGTCGCCCTGGATCGGCCCGGGTCTGACGATCGCGACCTGGATGACGAGATCGTAAAATATCTTCGGCTTCATCCGCGGAAGCATGTTGATCTGCGCCCGGCTTTCGACCTGGAAGGTGCCGATGCTGTCGCCTTTCTGAAGCATTGCATAGACCGCCTCGTCGCCGGCCGGGATGTTATTCAGATGATGATCGCCGAGACCATGCAGCCGCATCAGGTCAAAGCTCTTGCGGATTGCGGTCAACATGCCGAGCGCCAGCACGTCGACCTTCATCAAGCCAAGGGCGTCGATGTCGTCCTTGTCCCATTCGATGAAGGTCCGGTCATCCATCGCGGCGTTATGGATCGGCACCGTCTCATCGAGCCGGTCCTCGGTCAGCACGAAGCCACCGACATGTTGTGAGAGGTGGCGCGGAAATTCCAGGATCCGACCGACCAGATCATGGAGCCGGGCGATTTCCGGATTGCCTGGCTCAAGCCCTGTTTCGGCGACCTTATCGTCGCCAATATCCCCCCAGCTTCCCCAGACGGTGCTGGTCATCCGGTTGGTTACATCTTCGCTCAGCCCCAGCACCTTGCCGACCTCGCGGACGGCGCTCCGCACCCGGTAGTGGATGACGGTCGCCGCGATTCCGGCGCGGTGGCGGCCGTAGCGCTCATAGACATATTGCATCACCTCCTCGCGCCGCTCGTGCTCAAAATCGACGTCGATGTCGGGAGGCTCGTGCCGCTCTTCTGAAAGAAAGCGGGTGAAGAGCAGTTTCTCCTTGATCGGATCGACGGGAGTGATGCCGAGTAGATAGCAAACGAGCGAATTGGCCGCCGAGCCTCGCCCTTGGCAGAGAATCTGCTTTGTGGGTGAGCGTGCGAACTTTACGATGTCGTGGACCGTCAGAAAATAGCAGGCGAAATTGCGACGTGCGATTAAGCCCAGCTCCTGAGCAAGGACCTTTTTTGTTTCCTCCGGAATACCCTCGGGATGGCGTTTGTGCGCCTCGGACCAGACCAGATGCTCGAGCCAACTTTGCGGCGTCCAGCCCTCCGGCACTGGCTCGTGCGGATATTCATAAGCCAGCTGATCAAGGGTGAAGCTCACTTGGTCCATTAAATCCTGAGTCGCTGTAATGGCCTCGGGACAGGCGGCGAACAGCCGTGCCATTTCGACGGGGCCTTTCAGGTGGCGTTCGGCATTGGCCTCGAGCTTCTGCCCCGCATCGGTCAGCTTCATCCCTTCGCGGATGCAGGTCAGTATATCATGGACCGGCCGATCGTCGGGCGTGGCGTAAAGCGCGTCGTTGGTCGCGAGCAGTGGAACGCCGGCGGTTCTCGCTGTCTCGCCCAAGTGGATCAGGCGGCGCGCATCATTGCCACGCCGCGGCATGGTCGCGCCCAACCACACATTGCCTGCGTTTTTATCGCGAAGTTTGCGCAGCACCTCGTCCAGCAGGCCGGGATCGGATTCTTCGATTTCCAGCCCATCATAAGGGACCTTCTTGCGCCGGGGTCGCTCATCATTGGGCGAAGCATAAGGAAGCACGATCAGGAGAAGATCGTCGAGGAACTCGAGTAGGTCAGTAAAGCGCAGGATGCAGCCGCCCTTTTCGGAACGGAGATTGCCCCGGCTGAGCAGCCGAGTCAGGCGGCCCCAACCGTAGCGTGTCGCCGGATAGGTGATGATGTCGGGGGTGCCGTCGGCGAACACCAGCCGCGCGCCGACGATCAGCCTGAAATCGATTTCGCCGAACTTTTCGCGGGCTTGCCGGAGCGCGACATGCGCCCGCACCACGCCCGCGACCGTGTTGCGGTCGGCGATGCCGATGCCGGTCATGCCCAGCTCGATCGCGCGCGCCACCATGTCCGATGGATGGGAGGCGCCGCGGAGGAAAGAGAAATTGGTCGCGGCGACCAATTCGGCGAAGCGTGCGCTCATGCGAATAGCCCATGCAGGTACCAGTCAGGGCTGGTCTTTTCCGTGCCGTAAAGGCCGTGGCGGAAAATCCAGAAGCGGCGGCCGTCCACATCCTCGACCCGGTAATAATCGCGGGTCAGTCCACCTTTGCCGGACATGTGCCCGTCTTTCCGCCGCCACCATTCGGACGCGATCCGCTCAGGCCCTTCGGAGCGAATGATCCGATGAGAATCTCTCCCCCACTGGAACCGGCGTGGCGGGCCATCGGGAACTTCAGCCGTGACCTTGATCGACTGCGGCGGATCGAACAGTTGGAGCGGCCGTAGCGGCGGCTCGCCCTCTTCCAGCTGGGGCCAGTCGGCCTGAACCTTGTCCTGGGCCGAAAGCTCGAACGCCGCTTGCTCCGGAATATGGCTGTCCCGCGGCTGGAAGCGGCGGATGCGGTGCCTGCCAAGCCTGGTGCTCAGCCGGTCGATCAGCGCCGCGATCTCGGTTTCGGCCAGACTGCCGCCTTCCAGACCAAGCTGTTCCGGCGCCAGTGTTTCAGTCACCGGCACGGCCAGGCGGATCATGTCGTAACCGAAGCCCGGGTCGAGCGGATCGGCCAGGGAATCGATTCGTTCGCGCAGCAACCGCAGCAGCAGGGCCACGTCGCGGGTCGGGGCCCCGGTCTCGATCGCCAGTCGCGCGACATGACCGTCGGCACGAAACAGGCTGGCCTCGAAGCGGCGCCCGCCGACGTCTCGCCGCGACATCTTCTCGGCGGCTTCCTTGGCGAGTCCGCCAATCACCTCGATCGCTTGCTCGCTCCGCGCCAAGGGCTCGGCGAAGCGGGCTTCCGTCCAGATCGCGGGCAATTGCCG
>DASWTR010000199.1:0-6150 GCA_036402035.1 Sphingomicrobium sp. | reverse complement strand
TGGGGTCGGGTTGGCGCCCCGGCGATAGCGGACGATGGTGTAGACCAGCAGGGCGAGGACGAACAGGCTGATGATCACGCATAGCGTCAGCAGCCAGTTGTTGTGGAATCCGGCGGCCTGCTGGCCAATTTCGGTCACCTGGTCCTGGATGCCCATGCGGCCGTCGGGAACGCCGATGCCGGGGGTCGGCGCGACATGGTCGATCGCCGGGGTGGCGGGGGTCGCGGCAGGAGTTGGCGCCGACGCTGCGTCGGCCGGTACGCCCGCCGGAGCCGGAGCCGCAGGAGTGGCCGTGGCCGGCGCGGCGGCCTCGGTTCCCTGGGCCACTGCCGCCACGGGTGTCAGTGCGGCTGCCGCGAGGGCGATCGCCCATCCCATCAATTTCATCGTCACCCCGATCGGTTCGGTTGCAAGGAAGGGCCCGCCGGTGCCGGCAGGTCCGAAATTGGCGGCCTTATAGGCGCGACATTCCGCTGCCTCAAGCCGGTGATCCGAACGGATTTCGCGACCGGTTGCTAGGGGCGGCGCTCACGCCTATTTCGAGCCGCGAACGACGAGGAGATGCGCGTGACCGACGAGGAGATTCTGGCCGAATTCCGAGCCGCGGACGCGCTTCTGGAAGGCCATTTCATCCTGTCCTCCGGACTTCGCAGTCCCCGCTATCTGCAATGCGCAAGGGTATTGATGGACGGCGCGCGGGCGGAACGGCTGGCACGAGCCCTGGCAGACAAAATTCCGGCAGAACTGCGCGAATCCATCGACGCGGTGGTCTCTCCGGCGATGGGCGGCGTGATTATCGGCCATGAGATGGGCCGGGCGCTGGGCAAGCCGGCGATGTTCGTCGAGCGGCCGGAGGGCGTGTTTCACCTTCGCCGCGGCTTTGCTTTGAACCCCGGTGACAAGGTGCTGATGGTCGAGGATGTGGTCACCACCGGCCTATCCTCGCGCGAGGCAATCGCAGCGATCGAGGAGGCCGGAGGCAAGGTCGTGGCGGAAGCGGCGCTGGTCGACCGCACCGGTGGCAAGGCCGACCTCGGCGTGCCGTTCATCCCCCTGATCCGGATCGACGTTCCCACCTACGATCCTAATGATGTTCCTGAGGAACTGGCCAAGATTCCCGCGATCAAGCCCGGGAGCCGCGCGGCGGCGTGACAGGGAAGCTCCGCCTCGGCGTCAATATCGACCATGTCGCGACAATTCGAAACGCGCGCGGCGGGCCGCATCCCGACCCACTGCGGGCTGCTCACATCGCGGCCGAGGCCGGCGCGGATGGGATCACCGCCCACCTCCGCGAGGACCGGCGGCATATTACTGACGAGGATATCGACCGGCTGATGGCCGAGATCGACCTGCCGCTGAACCTGGAGATGGCGGCGACCGAGGAGATGCTGGCCATCGCCCTTCGCCACCGTCCCCACGCCGCCTGCATCGTCCCCGAGAAGCGAGAGGAACGCACGACGGAAGGCGGGCTGGATGCGGCAGGCCAGTTCGGCGCGCTGCGGGCTTATATCGCCCGGTTGACCGACGCCGGGGTGCGCGTATCCCTGTTCATCGAGCCCAGCGAAGCGCAGGTCGAAGCGGCGCTTCGCCTCGGCGCTCCGGTGGTCGAATTTCACACCGGCCGCTACGCCCATGTCGAAGGCGAGGAACGGGTGTTGGAGCTGAAGCGGATCGCGGACGCCGCCGCGCTGGCCGCCAAGAACGGCATCGAGCCGCATGCGGGCCATGGCCTGACCTATGACAATGTCGTGCCGGTCGCCGCGATTCCGCAGCTTGCCGAGCTCAACATCGGCCATTTCCTGATCGGCGAGGCGATTTTCACCGGGCTGGAGGACAGCGTGCGCCGGATGCGCGAACTGATGGACCAGGCGCGGTGAAGTTCCTCCCCATCACCGATGGGGAGGGGAACCATGCAGCGAAGACTGCATGGTGGAGGGGTATTGGCGCGGGGTCAGTTACCCCTCCACCAGCTTCGCTGGTTCCCCTCCCCACGAGCTTCGCTCGCAGGGAGGAAGGCTTGTGATCATCGGCATCGGCAGCGACCTGTGCAACATCGATCGGATCCAGGCGTCGGTCGACCGCTTCGGCGAGCGGTTCCTCAACCGCGTGTTCACGGACATCGAGCGGAAGAAGGCGGCGCGCCGCCCATTCACCATGGCCGGCACCCTTGCCAAGCGCTTCGCCGCCAAGGAGGCCTTCTCCAAGGCAGTCGGGACCGGGTTCAAGCGTGGCGTCTATATGAAGGATATCGGCGTGGTGAACGCGCCATCGGGTGCCCCGACGCTGCAATTGACCGGCGGCGCCAAGGCGCGGCTTGACGCGCTTGCCCCGGCAGGCCACGCCATCGAGGTGCATCTGACGATGACCGACGACCATCCGTGGGCGCAGGCGTTCGTCATTCTCTACGCGCGCAAAATGGAGCCCTGATTGTCCGAGCGTCCCGAGCCCGTCACCGCCCCCGACAGCGCGGTCCCGGCCGAGCCCCTGCCCCAAGCGAAGAAGGAAAGCCGCGGCCAGCTGCTCTGGCGTGAGATCAAGGGTCTCACCTGGGTGCTGCTGGCGGTGCTGGCGTTCCATAGCTTCATCGCCAAGCCCTTCTACATCCCGTCGGAATCGATGATGCCCAACCTGCTGACGGGCGACCGGCTGGTGGTGACCAAATATCCCTATGGCTGGTCCTATGTCTCGCCGACCATTCCCAACCCGCTGGCGATCGTTCGCAACCTGCTGCTGAAATCGGGCGAGCCGTGGAGCGTCACCCTGCCTTTCTCCAGCGGCCGGGTGCTCGGTTCGCTGCCCGAGCGCGGCGACGTCGTGATCGTCACGCCGCCGGGCGGCAACCAGGACTATATCAAACGGGTGATCGGCCTTCCCGGCGACACGGTCGAGATGCGCGACGGCCGGTTGATCCTCAACGGCCAGCCGGTCAAGGCCGAGCAGCGACCGCCGGCGATGATCCCGGTCGATGCCAATTCGCCCTGCGGCCCGAACCAGTTCTGGGACCGGCAGGTCGAGACCGCCGAGGGCGCCTTCTGCCGCCTGCCGATCATTCGCGAAACATTGCCCGGCGGAGTAAGCTATGACACGGTCGACGACGGCCGCAGCCAGGGCGACGATTACGGCCCCGTCCGAATCCCTGCCGGCCGCGTCTTCCTGATGGGCGACAATCGCGACCATAGCGCCGACAGCCGCTTCAGCCTGATCGAGCAGGGCCTCGGCGGGCCGGTGCCGTGGGAGAATATCGGCGGCCGCGCCGAGTTTATCACCTTCAGCCTCGACGGCACCACCGGGCTCAACCCGATGACCTGGCTCCCCGCCTTCCGCGGTGGGCGGGCGGGCAATTCGCTGAGGCCCGACAAGGAGCAGTAATGGCCGACAACCAGCGCCCTCCCGAAAGCCCCGGTCCGGCCGATCTGTCGAGCCGATCCGTCCGGGAGGAGGCGCGCAAGGCGGCCGTCTGGCTGGGAATGGCGCTGGCCATCGTCGGGGTCATCGTCCTTGCCCAGCCGATCCTGCTGATCATCGGCGGCATGGTGTTCGCCGTCATCCTCGACGGCGGCGCCAGGCTGCTGGGCCGGGCGCTGCCGATCGGCAGGATCTGGCGATTGGTCATCGTCATTGCGGCCGGATTCACCTTCATCGGCTGGGTGTTATGGTTCGCCGGTTCTACCTTCGTCGCCCAGTTCGAGGCGTTGCGCGCCGTGGTCACCGAGCAATTCGATCGGGTGATGGCCTGGGCGGACGAGATGGGCTTCATTCAAGAAGGAAGCGCGGCCACCGTCGGCCAACAGGTGCTCGGCTCGGTCGGCCGGTTGACCAGCGCCGTCAGCACCGCGCTTGGCGCGCTGGCAAGCGGGTTGCTGATCATCGTTATCGGCATTTTCATCGCGATCGAGCCCCGGCTCTACGACCGCGGCTTTGCCTGGATGCTTCCGGTGGAGCGGCGGGCGCACTTCTACGAGATCAGCGACAGGGTCGGGTTCACCCTGCGCCGCCTGATGGCGGGCCGCATCGTCGGGATGATTGCCGAGGGCCTTTTCACCTATGTCATGCTGGCCCATGTCGGGCCGCTGTTCGGTATCGCGCCGATCCCGATGGCCGCGCTGCTCGGCCTGATCACCGGCTTGCTCGCCTTCATTCCCAACATCGGCGCGATCATCTCCGGAATCCTGATGGTCGCGGTCGGATTCTCGGCTGGGTCGAACGAGGGGCTGTGGGCGATCTTCGTCTATTTCTTCGTCCAGAATTTCGACGGCTATGTGGTCATTCCCTACATTGCCCGGAAGACGGTCGACCTGGCTCCGGCACTGGTCCTCGCGGCCCAGCTGATCTTCGGCGCGCTCTTCGGCTTCCTTGGCCTGCTGCTCGCCGACCCGATCGTCGCCACGATCAAGGTGGCCCTTGAGAAGATCAGCCAGAACAGCCCGAAACCCGAAGTCCGGGCGGCGGCGCGCCGAAGCAGTTCACCGGCGACGAAGAAAAAGCCTTAGGCCTACTGGCCCTGTTGCTGGGCGCCCAGCTGGACCGCGGCATTGGGCGCAACCTGGATCACATGGACGTCGAAGCTCAAATCCTCGTTGACGCCGATCGGGCTGCCCTGCGGCGGGTTGCGGCCATAGGCCAGGCGGCCGGGGATGACGATCTTGTAGCGACCGCCCTGCTGCATCTGGACCAGCGCCTGGCGGAAGCCCGGGACGACCTGCATCACCAGGAAGGGAGCAGGCCCGCGGCCGTCGGTCGAATCGAACACCGTTCCGTCCTCGGTCCGGCCGGTATATTCGATGATCACCCCGTCGAGCTCGGTGATCAGCGCGCCGGTGCCCGGAGTGACGGTCTCGACGCTGACCGTCTTGAACTGACCGGCGCCCAACCAGGCGACCGCGAAGGCGATCGCGACCAGCGCGGCAATGGCCAGCCACAATTTGGGCAGCGTGCCCTTGGCGACGGGACGAAGCGGGACTTGGGAAACCGACATGCCGACCCTCGCGTAACTGGCTAGGGATAATATTAGGAGCCGCTGGGGCGCTTAGCGGGCGCCCTCACGCTCCATCCGCTTGCGCTCCAGCTTGCGGGCGCGGCGGATCGCGGCGGCACGCTCACGGGCGCGCTTTTCCGACGGCTTCTCGTAATGACGGCGGAGCTTCATCTCGCGATAGACGCCCTCACGCTGCAGCTTCTTCTTGAGCGCGCGCAGCGCCTGGTCGACATTATTGTCGCGAACGATGATTTGCATAAAAGCCGTTCTACTCCCTTCAAATGCGTGCCCGAAATCGACCGGGCGAACCCGGCGCTTGGGCCGGGACATCCGGCCCCAATTCGCTGGGCAATGAATATTGTCGCCCGTGCCCCTTGGCGCGTGCGGAGGCGGCCCCTTAGCAGCGGTCCTCCACCATTTCAAGGCGTGGGGTCTCGTCTGTTCACACGATGAACCGTTCGCCTGGCGGGACGGAAACAGGAACGAAGCCCATTACCGTTATCGGCGATTAACCTTCGGCCCGGTATAAAGGCCACATGCAGAGAGCGGGAATTAATGCGTTGAATCGTAGGGAAATGTTGCGTCTTGGTGCGGCCGGGGCGGGCGGATTACTGTTGTCCGGTGCTGCCAGCAGCCAGATCTTGCCGGCGTCGACCTTCGCCCGTCCTCCGGCGCCAGCCGCGCCGCTTCCGGCGGCTCCGGTTAGCTATACGGCGCCGGGCGGGATCCATCCTGCCCTGTTTTCGAAGGCCAAGGCGGCGCTCGATTCGCGCAGCTGGATCCGCCACCGGGACTTCATCGGCGTGGCCGACTTCGCGCCGGGCTCGGCCGAGGCGCGCTTTCACGTCGTCCACCTGCCGAGCGGCCATGTCGAGAGCTTCCGCGTCGCTCATGGCAGCGGCTCGGATCGCGGCCATACCGGCTTTCTCGATCATTTCTCCAACGTGCACGGTTCGGAAGCGACGTCGCAGGGCGCCTACACGACCAGCGACACCTATCACGGTAAATACGGCCTCTCGATGAAGGTCCGCGGGCTCGACTGGACCAACAACAATGCCGAGGCGCGGGCGATCGTGATCCACAACGCCTGGTATGCCGAGCCGGAGATGGTCGACATCCACGGCAAGCTGGGCCGCAGCCAGGGCTGCTTCGCGTTCAGCCGCAAGGACCAGTGG
>DASWTR010000198.1:0-1503 GCA_036402035.1 Sphingomicrobium sp. | reverse complement strand
CGGCGACGAATGGGTGGTCGCCGCGCTGTCCGAAGCATTTGGTGCGCAGGCCAAGGGAAGCGCGCGCAGTTCTGGCGTATTGGAGAAGGCCAAGCTGCTGCTACACTCGCGCGAAGGCGAGCGGCTCAGCCTGGAAGAGGTCGCCCGCAACGTCGGCGTCAGCGGCATCTACCTCACGCAGGAATTCACCCGCGTCGAGGGCATTCCGCTCTACCGCTATCAGCTGCAGCTGAGGATGAACCGGGCGCTGCTCGAGCTTCCCCATTGCGAGGATATCACCCGCCTGGCGCTCGACCTGGGCTTCTCCAGCCACAGCCATTTCACCTCGGCCTTCCGGCGCCATTTCGGCATTACGCCGTCGGACTATCGGCGCGGCCACAGCGTCCCCAAGCCGGCGCTCGACCGCCACCTTCGAGGTACAGCCGCGTCGGCGCTCAAATGGGCGAGCTAGTCGATTAGCGATCATTAGCGAACAAAACCGGGGCCGTACGGTCTCGGGACCCGAGACAATCCAGCAGTTGCCTACAGAGCGATGACGCGGTCCGCCAATGTGTGCCCGTGCCTATGAGCCAATCGCATCTGTTCTGCCGACGCACGGCGCAGCTCCAACGAAGCAGAAGGGCGTCCTAGGAATCTGATAGCGTAGAAGTAACAACGACTTAGACTTGGCCCCGGGGTGCGGCGGTGTTGATGACTCGGTTCGTTGGCTCTTTGCCTGCGATGGGCTGATCACCTTCTGAGGATGCGGATTTTTCGACCTAGATGGTGACGCTCTTTTATGCCTGTACCAGCGCTTAAAGACCGCCTCTCCGACCAGCCGCGAACATGGCGGTCACCGAGGCGGTGCTCATGAATGCCATGCCCCCCTTGGGAATTGATCGGGCAGGCAATCCGCACTGTTCGCACACAACGAGCAAAGGGTCGCAACTCGCGGTCAATCCGGAAACTGGTTTCCTCGAAGCGGGCAGCTGGCGCCGCACCATTCATCAAAGTGGCAGCTATCTCGTCGAGAATGTGTCTGCCTCAGCCGCCGAGCCCGCCCCTTCCGGATATGAGATCCGCTACCAGGTCGCCCTGCCCTACCTCGGCATGTTTGAATATAGTGCTGGGCAGCGAACCTGCCAGGTCGATACGACCACTGCCCTGTTCGTTCAGCCGGACCGGCAATTTCATCACACCCACACGATCCCGGGCGCCGGCCACGCGGGCGTGATCATCAACCTGATGCCGGCTGCGGTCGAGGACTTGCTGTTCTCGGCCAAGTCGCGGACCGCCTTCTCGGATATGGCCAGACCGGCCAGCCGGCGGCTGAACCTCATCACTCATCATATGCTGCGGACGTTCGAGGCGCTCGACGAACCCCTGTTCGGCGACGAATGGGTGGTCGCCGCGCTGTCCGAAGCATTTGGTGCGCAGGCCAAGGGAAGCGCGCGCAGTTCTGGCGTATTGGAGAAGGCCAAGCTGCTGCTACACTCGCGCGAAGGCGAGCGGCTCAGCCTGGAA
>DASWTR010000197.1:0-1585 GCA_036402035.1 Sphingomicrobium sp. | reverse complement strand
GGTCGCGCCGCCCGCCCAGACCGAGGCAAAAGCTGAAGTTCCCAGCCTCGAAGGCAGCTGGCAGGTGACGATGATCGATGGTGCCGAAGCCAAGCCGCTTGGCATGACGGCGACCATCGGCGGCGGCCAAGCCAGCCTCTCCTCGGGCTGCTTCCGCCGTGCCTGGACCTACTCCCAGAAGGGCAACATGGTCGATTTCACCAGTTCGCCGAGCGGCAGTTCCAACTGCGGCGGCCGGACCCCTGGCAACCAGGAAGAGACCGCCTATGCGGCGCTCGATGATGTCAACATCGCGATCTTTTCGTTGCAGGGAAAGCGGGCCGACTTGTCCGGGACGGGCGGGACGCTGACCTTAACACGTCGATAGCCTCTCCGGAAAAGCGGATGCATGGGGGTTTCGGCTATGGGGAGCTATCGGACTGTCGGTGAGGAGCTGGTTGCCGCTGCCAGTCCCAGGTTCAAGGACTTCCGCGTCGATTTCGAGAAGATCAGCAATGCTGCGTCGAAGTCAGGCCGAGGCCATTTCTTTTTCGATTCTGATTGGGACCTTAGAATTCCGCTGCAGCATCGCTACGCGTCGGAAAAGGCATTTGAACCGATCTGGCGCTATCATGTGACACGATTCAAGCTTTCCTTCGGTCGCGATACGCCTTGGCCCGATGAACCAGCCAACGACGCATTGCAATTGTTTGCCAGCCACGGCCGAGCAGATTTGGGCGTCCAGCTTATCCGGACCTGCGTCGAAATCCATCATAAGCGGCTCAAGCGTTACTATTCGAAACGTAATCCGCGCGGTCCACGTGGGCCGATCGATCAAGAGGCGAAGGTGGTCATCGGCGCCATCAACAAGGTAATGGCTGAAAGCATCCCCGACGGGAAGCGAAGCCTGCTGAGCAAATTGGAGGCCGTTGCGCCTTACATCGAAGCACATGGAACCGCAGAAGACCGAGCCTGGCTGGAAGCGCTCCATCGTGAGATCTGGATGGAGAAGCGCGCCTAGCGCCCTTTTAGAAATCGCCTATAGGCGACCCATGTCCGTCGTCACCCGTTTCGCCCCTTCGCCGACCGGCCGGCTCCACGTCGGCAATATTCGCACGGCGCTGCATAACGCGCTGTTCGCCATGAAGCATGGCGGCCGCTTCCTGCTCAGGATCGACGACACCGATCTAGAGCGTAGCCGGGAGGAATATGTCGCGGCAATCGTCGACGACCTCGACTGGCTCGGCCTCAAGCCTGACGCCATGATGCGTCAGTCGGAGCGCTTCGCCCTTTACGAGCGAGAGTTCGAGCGGCTGAAAGAAGCCGGCCGGGTCTATGCCTGCTACGAAACACCCGAGGAACTGGAGCTGCGCCGCAAGGTGTTGCTCGGCCGGGGCCTGCCGCCGGTCTATGAACGCAAGCCGGATAGTGCACCGGTGCCGGAAGGCGTTTCACCGCATTGGCGGTTCAAGCTGGACCATGATGCGCCGATCGAGTGGCATGATCTTGTCCGCGGCCACCAGAAATTCGATCCCAAGCTGATCAGCGATCCCGTCATCCGACGTGCCGACGGCAGCTGGCTCTACCTGCTGCCGAGCGTGATCGA
>DASWTR010000196.1:0-2173 GCA_036402035.1 Sphingomicrobium sp. | reverse complement strand
TCGGCCTCGGCAATGCCTTCGCCGATGTCGGGCAGCTTGAACTGATAGACGCTCATGCTTCGAGGACCTTCTTCAAGGCGTTTTTCATGCGGATGGGCCCGGGGAAATAGACCCATTCATAGGCGTGCGGGTAGGGCGTGTCCCAGCCGGCGACGCGCTCGACCGGCGCCTCCAAATGATAGAAGCAGCGCTCCTGCACCAGCGCGGCCAGCTCGGCGCCAAAGCCGCTGGTACGGGTCGCTTCCTGGACGACCAGGCAGCGGCCGGTTTTCTTTACACTTTCCTCGATCGCCTCGATGTCGACCGGCACCAGCGTGCGCAGGTCGATCACCTCGGCGTCGATGCCATTCTCTTCGACCGCGGCCAGTGCGACATGGACCATCGTGCCATAGGCCAGCACGGTCAGGGCCTCGCCTTCGCGCACTACCTTGGCCTTGCCGAGCGGTACCGAATAATGGCCGTCGGGCACCTGGCTCAGCTCATGTTTCGACCAGGGCGTGACGGGGCGGTCATGGTGACCGTCGAATGGGCCGTTGTAGATCCGCTTGGGCTCGAAAAAGAGCACCGGGTCCGGGTCCTCGATCGCGGCGATCAGCAGCCCCTTGGCATCATAGGGGTTGGACGGGATGACCGTCTTGATGCCCGCGACATGGGTGAACAGCGCTTCCGGCGATTGGCTGTGCGTCTGCCCGCCGAAGATGCCGCCGCCATAGGGGGTGCGGATGACCATCGGCATGGTCCATTCGCCGGCGGTGCGATAGCGGATCTTGGCGACCTCGCTGACGATCTGGTCGTAGCCGGGGTAGATATAGTCTGCGAACTGGATCTCGATCACCGGCTTCAGGCCATAGGCGGCCATGCCGACAGCGGTGCCGACGATTCCGCCTTCGGAAATCGGTGCATCGAAGCAGCGGGTCTTACCAAACTGCTTCTGCAGCCCCGCGGTGGCCCGGAACACGCCGCCGAAATAGCCGACGTCCTCGCCATAGACGACGATGTCGGGATCGCGCTCCATCATCACGCGGTGCGCGTCGTTGATCGCCTCGATCATGTTACGGCCGGTTTTGGTCGCGCTCATTTGGGGTCATGCCCCAGAAACTCGCGGGCCTCGCCCAGCGCCTGATCGCGCTGCTCGGCCAGATGCCAGGGCGTGTCGCGATAGACGTCCTCGAACATGGACGGGATATTGTCGAAGCCCTGCTGCGGCAGGATGCCCTGCGCTTCGGCTTCCTTCTGCGCGGCGCGAACGGTGGCGTCGATTTCCTTGTCGAGCTCGGCGTCGCGCGCATCGTCCCATTCGCCGAGCGCGACGAGATGAGCCTTGAGCCGCTCGATCGGGTCGCCCAGCGGCCATTTCTCGGCCTCGTCCTTGGGCCGGTAGCCGCTCGGATCGTCGGAGGTCGAATGGCCTTCCGCACGATAGGTGAAGAATTCGATCAGTGTCGGCCCCTTGTTGGTGCGCGCCCGCTCCGATGCCCAGCGCACGGCGGCGTAGACCGCCAGCGCGTCATTGCCGTCGACCCTGAGCCCCGCCATGCCATAGCCGACCGCGCGGCTGGCGAATGTCGCCTGCTCGCCGCCGGCGATTCCGGAAAAACTCGAGATCGCCCACTGGTTGTTGACCACGGCGAGGATCACCGGCGCCTGATAGACCGTCGCGAAGGTCATCGCCGAATGGAAGTCGCCCTCTGCGGTCGCACCGTCGCCGATCCAGCCCATGCAAATGCGGCTGTCGCCCTTGATCGCCGATGCCATCGCCCAGCCGACCGCCTGCGGATATTGGGTGCCGAGGTTGCCGCTGATCGAGAAGAAGCCATGCTTCTTGTCCGAATACATGATCGGTAGCTGGCGGCCCTTCACCGGATCGCCCTTATTGGAGTAAATCTGGCACATCATCGTCACCAGCGGATAGCCGCGTGCGACGAGCAGGCCCTGCTGGCGATAGGTCGGAAAGTGCATGTCCTCGGGGTCCATGGCGGTGGCGGCAGCGACCGCGATCGCCTCTTCCCCGGTGCACTTCATGTAGAAGCTGGTCTTGCCCTGCCGCTGGGCGCGATACATGCGGTCGTCGAATACGCGGACCGTCTTCATGTCGCGCAACATCTTGCGGAGCGTGTCGGCGTCGAGCTTCGGATCCCACGGCCCGACCGCCTTGCCCTGCTCGTCCAGCACT
>DASWTR010000195.1:0-4953 GCA_036402035.1 Sphingomicrobium sp. | reverse complement strand
TTGGCCGGCCGCAAGCCGCGCCACGGGTTCCGCCCGCGCCCGCCGCGGCTGGAGGTCAACTGCAAAGCCAACGTCAAGGTCGAGAATAATTACTACACGGTCGAGGTGCACGACATCTCGCTGGGCGGGATGAAGGTCGAGACGATCGAGGACTATTGCCTCGGCAAGCCGGTGGTGGTGGTGATCGAGAGCCTTCGACCGGTCCGCGGCGAGGTCCGCTGGTTCTCCGACCGCAAGGCCGGCATCGTGTTCGACCAGCCGCTCAAGTTCGAAGAGCTGGCCGAATGGATCGGCAAGCGCCTCGAAATGGCGACTCTGAAGGCGAGCACCCGGGGCTGAGGCCTTCAAGAATTACGCCGGCGTTCCTATCTCCTTGCGGCTGACGCGAAGGAGAATGACGATGGCCGACCAAGTCGCCGTGCTGGCAGGCGGATGCTTCTGGTGCACCGAGGCGGTGTTCCTTGATGTGATTGGCGTCAAGTCGGTCGAGAGCGGCTACACCGGCGGCACGACCGTCAATCCGACCTATAAGCAGGTGTGCGGAGGCGACACCGGCCATGCCGAGGCGATCCGGGTGACGTTCGATCCTGATCTGATCAGCTATGACGAGCTGCTCGACATCTTCTTCGCGACGCATGACCCGACCCAGCTGAACCGCCAGGGTAACGACGTCGGCACCCAGTATCGCTCGGCGATCTTCCCCTTGGGCGACACGCAGCGCGAGGCGGCCAAGGCGGGAATCGAGCGCGCCAATGGGGAGAATGGCGGTCGCGTGGTGACGACCATTGAGCCGCTCGGCGAGTGGTACCCGGCCGAGGATTATCACCAGGATTACTGGTCGGGCGAGGGGCAGCGTAACCCCTATTGCATCGCCGTCATCCCGCCGAAGTTGCAGAAGCTGAGGAAGAGCTTCCACGCGCGTGTCAAATCGGCAACAGCCCAGGCCTAACCTCGATTAACTTGCAATTTTACTTGGCGGGTTAAGGGCATCATGCAAGCCAATGGCGACGGCGGCCGGGGGCTGCCGGGCGTCTGAGGACGTGAAGGCCATGGGGGACTGCAATGAAGTTTGGAGCTTGGGTGCTGAGCTGCGCCCTAATCTTCGCGGCACCAGCGGCGGCTGAAACGCTGACCAATGCCAACGTCATCGAGCTGGTCAAGGCGGGCGTCGGGAATGAGGCGGTCATCGCCAAGATCAAATCCACGGATGGAAATTACAGCCTTACAACCGATGATCTCATCGCGCTCAAGAACGCGGGCGTGTCGGGGGATGTAATCGCCGCGATGATTGCGGGGCCCGCCGAGGTTCAACCGACGGCTGCCGCCCTGTCGTTGACGGACATCAATCCGATGACGCCGCACCCGTCTGGCGTTTATTTTATCGATTCGTCCGGGAACCGCCTGCAGCGCATCGACCCGACGATGTCCAACCAGGCCAAGACCGGCGGCATCTTTGGATATGCGCTGACCATGGGCATCGCTTCGATGAGCGTAAAGGTTGCAATCGCTGGCGAAACCGCGCGGGTCGCCGCGCCCACCGGCGTGCCTTCCTTCTACTTCTTCTTCGATGCGTCGAATCCGGCCACCACCAATCTCGCCTCGAGCTGGGCCGCCGGAAGCGCGCAGACGGTGACTTCGCCGAGCGAGTTCACGCTGATCAAGCTTGTGCCAAAGGACGGCCGCCGCGAAGCGCGGGTCGGGAGCATGAACATTGCTGGTGCAAAGACCGGAGTCATGGACAGCGACCGCATCGCCTTCGATTACGACATGGTGAGGCCGGGCGTTTACAAGGTCACCCCCAAGCAGCTGTTGAAGCCGGGCCAATATGGCTTCATCTATGCGATCGCCGGCGCTGGAACGGCGGGGGCAATGTCGGCCCGGATCTTCGACTTTTCCGTATCGTCAAATTCGACGGTTGTTCGGCGTTAATTGCGAGGCGCCGCCGCCCGCCTGAGGCGATCTCTGATAGCCGCTGCGATGCCTTCGCCGAAGATCGGCGCGACGGCGATGCGGGGCTGGGGGGCGGCGTCGGCCTGGTGGAGAAGGTCGAACAGCTTCGCCGCGGCTGCGACAGGGTCGCCCGTGGTGCTCAATGATATGTCGCCTCCGACCGGCCCGAAGCCGATCAGATATTCGCCATTTTCCGCCTCCGTCGCGTCGAGCCGCAGCGGCTTGAGCGGGGCGTAGTGGCTGGCCAGTTGGCCGGGCGACTGGATCGCGTCCGGGCGCCTAACCTCTTCGGCGTCGACCTCGATCGGGCCTCGCCGAAGCAGGCGCGGTGAACCCTCCAGCGCGGCGACGATGGTGGACTCGATGCCGCGCTGGGTGGCGCCGCCGTCGATCACCAGCGGAATGCGGCCGCCAAGCGAGGCCAGCACATGGCTGGCGCGGGTCGGGCTGATCAGGCCGCTGACATTGGCCGAGGGGGCGGCGAGGGGTCTGCCGCAAGCTTTGAGCAGCGCCTGCATGGCGGGATGGGCGGGGACTCGAAGTGCGATCGTTTCCAATCCCGCCGTGACGATACTCGCAACAACTGCCTCCGCGCGTATTGGCACCACCAGCGTCAGCGGACCCGGCCAGTGCTTGCCAGCCAGCGCGCGCGCCCGATCACTGAAACGGCCAATTCGTTCTGCGGCTTGCAGGTCCGGCACGTGCACGATCAATGGGTTGAACGCCGGCCGCCCTTTGGCGGCATAGATGCGCGCCACCGCTTCCGCGTTGGTAGCGTCGGCGGCGAGGCCGTAGACCGTCTCGGTCGGCACGGCGACCGGCTGGCCCGCCAGCACCAGGCGCGCGGCCTCGGCGATCGCCTCGTCGCCCAGCGGCATCACGCGTGTCTCGACTGGCCCGCTCATGGCCTGCCCGCTATAGCCCGACGGCCTCATCATCAAGGGATGTGTCCATGAGCTTTACTGCGCCGGTTTCGGATCAACGCCTGACCTTGAACGCCGTGGTGCGCATCGGCGACCTCAAGGACGGACCCGATGCCGAGACGGTCGATGCGGTGCTTGAAGGGGCCGCGGCGCTGGCCGAGGGCGAGTTCGCGCCGCTGCTGAGGGTCGGCGACACGGTCGGCGCGCGGTGGGACAATGGCACGGTCACGATGCCCGAGGGATTTAAGGCCGCATGGCGTTCCTTCGTCGAAGGCGGGTGGATGACGCTCGCCGCGCCCGAGGAATCTGGCGGGCAGGGCCTGCCGCATGCCTTGTCCGCGGCGCTGATGGACGACCTCAACGCCGCCAACGTCGGTTTCGCGCTCTGCCCGATGCTGTCGATGGGGGCGATCGAAGCGCTCGAGCGGCATGGCTCGGATGAGTTGAAGCGCGACTATCTGCCGAAGATCGTCAGCGGCGAGTGGCTGGCGACAATGAACCTCACCGAGCCGGCGGCGGGCAGCGACGTGGGCGCGCTCAAGACGCGAGCCGAGCCGGTCGGGGACGGCAGCTGGAAGATCAAGGGCACCAAAATCTTCATCACCTATGGCGACCACGACCTCAGCGACCAGATCGTCCACATGGTGCTGGCGCGGACGCCCGGAGCACCCGAGGGAACGCGCGGCATTTCGCTGTTCCTGGTGCCGAAGATCCTGCCCGATGGAACGTTCAACGACCTGCGCTGCGTGTCGATCGAACATAAACTGGGCATCCATGCCTCGCCGACCTGCGTGATGAGTTATGGCGACCAGGACGGTGCGATCGGCTGGCTGGTCGGGTCGGAGAATGGCGGCATGGCGGCAATGTTCACCATGATGAACAACGCGCGGCTCAACGTCGGGCTACAGGGTGTTGGTATCGCCGAGCGCGCGACGCAGCGGGCGGTGGCCTATGCGCTGGAACGCAAGCAGGGGCAGCGCAACCGGCTGCCCGTGCCGATCGCCGAACATCCCGATGTGCGGCGGATGCTGCTGAGGATGCGGGCGCTGACGATTGGAGCGCGCGCGCTAGTCTATTACGCCTTTGGTCAGGTCGACCGGGCGGCCCGTGGCGATCCCGGAGCGGGGCTACGCGCCGAGGTGCTGACGCCGCTTGCGAAGGCATGGGGGACCGATGTCGGCATCGAGGTCGCCAGCCTCGGAATCCAGGTCCATGGTGGCATGGGCTATATTGAGGAAACGGGAGCAGCGCAGCATCTGCGCGATGCCCGGATCGCCTCGATCTATGAGGGCACCAACGGCATCCAGGCGGCAGACCTGGTCGGGCGCAAACTTGGTCTCGACGGCGGGCTGGCATTCGATGGGCTCATTGCCGACGTCCGAGCCGAAGCGCGTGATCTGCGACTGGTCGCGCTGACCGACGCGGTGGAAGTCGCCGCGGCCACGCTGCGTGAATTCGCGCCGGACGATCGGCTGGCGGGCAGCTATCCCTTCCTTACCATGTGCTCGGTGATGGTCGCAGGTTGGCTGATGGAGCGGATGGCTATGTCGGAAGGCGCGGACGAAAGAACGCGCGCCGCGACCCGATTTTTCCTGGCGACGATCGTGCCTGAAGCGCTGGGATTGGGTGCTGCGGCGGAATCCGGAGCGGCGTTGCTGTATCAGGTGCCGACGGAGGCCTTGGCTTAGCTGCCGGGGAGCTAGGCTTTCGCCATCAGTTCGACCGGATCAATCCCGAGCCGAGCCATGCGGTCGCGGATCGACGGCCACTCGTTGGCAATGAAGTCGTTTCGTTGGGCGCTGCGCAGCCGCGCAGCCGCTCCAGGAGCGACGAACATGCCGACACCGCGCTTGACGATAATGAAGCCTTCGTCCTGGAACCCCTGATAGGCCTTGGCCACCGTCAGGGGATTTGCGCCCTGCTCGGCGGCGAGCGCGCGGACCGAGGGAAGGGGATCGCCATCGGCATAGCGGCCAGCGAGGATCGCATCGGCGATTACCTCGCGCAGGCGGACGTAGACCGGCTTTTCGTGGGAGGATCGAAGCGTCATGCTGTGACAATACAGCAAGGCGGATGGAAT
>DASWTR010000194.1:0-1543 GCA_036402035.1 Sphingomicrobium sp. | reverse complement strand
GAGTTGCTCCGCAGCTACGGCTATTACGACGCCACGGTCGAACCGGCGATCGAGGCTGCCGGTGAGCAGCTGGTCGTGCAGCTGTCGGCCATTCCAGGTCCGCTGTACCGTTTCGAAAGCGTCGAACTGCCCGGCCTCGACCAGGCGGCTGGAACGGAGGCGGCGGCGTTGCGCGAGGCGTTTGCCGTCAAGGCCGGCGATCCGGTCGTCGCCCAGAAGGTCATCGAGGCGGGGGTCGCGCTTCAGGTCGCGCTGGGCGAGCGCGGCTTCGCCACGGCGAAGGTCGGCGAACAGGATATTGTCATCGATCATGAGGCGCAGGTGGCACGGCTGGTGCTCCCTGTGACGCCCGGTCCCGTCGCCCGTTTCGGCCAGATCAGCGTCAGCGGTCAGCCGCCCTTCTCGTCGCGGCACGTGCAGCGCATCGCCCGCTTCCGGCCTGGCGACCGCTACGAACAGAGCGAAGTTGCCGATCTGCGACGCGCGCTGATCGCCACCGGACTTGTCTCCTCGCTGGAGGTGACCCAGGTGCCGCGCGACGACGGGCGGGTGATCGACCTGGCGATCAAGCTCGAGCCGGCGCCGATGCGGACGCTCGCCGGCGAAGTGGGCTATGGAACTGGGGAAGGATTCAGGGCGGAGGCCAGTTGGCAGCACCGCAACCTGTTCAACCCCGAAGGCGCGCTTACCGTGCGGGGTGTGGTCGGGACCCAGGAGCAGCTCGGCGCGGTGACCTTCCGCCGCAACAATTGGCTTCGGCGCGACCAGGTGCTGAATGCCCAGGCGCTGGCCAGCCACGTCGACCGCGATGCTTATGAGGCCAAGACCATCTCCCTGTCGGGCGGTTTCGAGCGGCAGAGCAATTTCATCTGGCAGAAGAAATGGACCTGGAGCCTGGGCGCGGAGCTTGTCGCGACCGACGAGCGGGACACGATCGAGGCGACCGGCGAGTCGCGGCGCAGGACTTTCTTCATCGGTGCGCTCCCCGCAAGCCTTGGCCTGGACGAGAGCGACGACTTGCTCGACCCGACGAGGGGGTTCCGCTTGCTCGGACGAGTCAGTCCCGAAATCAGCTTTCAAAACGGCGCCTTTCCCTATGCCCGCATGCAGTTCGATGGCAGCGCCTATCGTCCCGTCTCGGACAGCGTGGTGGCCGCGGGGCGCGTCCGCATCGGCACCATTCTCGGCGCCCAGCGCGACGACATCGCGCCGTCGCGGCGCTTCTATTCAGGTGGCGGCGGGTCGGTGCGCGGCTATGGTTATCAGCGGATCGGCCCGCGCGACGTCGACAATGACCCGATCGGCGGGCGCAGCCTCGCCGAGTTCAGCCTCGAGGCGCGCATCAGACTGACGGCGTTCGGCGGTAACTTCGGGATCGTCCCGTTCATCGACGGCGGCACCCTGTCGACCGACGCCATGCCCGACTTCAAGGACTGGCAGATCGGGGTGGGCATCGGCGCCCGCTATTATTCCAGCTTCGGGCCGATCCGCATTGATGTCGGGACGCCCCTGAACCGGCAGCCGGGCGATGGCCGGATCGCCG
>DASWTR010000193.1:0-3315 GCA_036402035.1 Sphingomicrobium sp. | reverse complement strand
CACCGACATGGCCGAGCGATAGCCGCTGTCGACCCGCTCGACCGCGCGGGCGATCAAACCGTAGCTGACATAGCCGAGGCCGGCGCCGCCATAGGTTTCCGGAATGGTCGCGCCGAGGAGGCCGAGGTTGCCCATCTCGCGTAAAATCTCGCGATCGAAATTCTCGTTGAGATAGGCTTCGGTGACGCGCGGCTGGAGGCTGTCCTGGGCATAGGCCTCGGCCGTGTCGCGGACCATCCGCTCTTCGTCGGTCAGCTGGTGGTTGAGGTCGAACGGATCGGCCCAGTCGAACGGCAGGATGGCAGGCTCGCCCACTTATTGCTCCGGGGTAATGAAAGAATGTGGGCGCCCTTTAGCGGCGCTAGCTCGGCTGCGCCACCCCGGCCGTACCGCCGCCGCCGCCGCCGAAGCTGCGCTTGAGCGTCAGCCCGAAGTTGATGTGGCGGTCGCGCTCGCGAAACTCGTCGATCACGTCCTCCGGATTGGCACGGTTGGGATCGAAGATGATGCGCCGGCGCATGCCGCGGGTGTTGATCGCATTGTCGACGTCGATGGTGATGCTGGTTCGCGCCGAGGGCCGATATTCGACGAAGGCCGTCGCTACCGGCCCTTCGTTGAAGTTGATGTCGAACTCGTCGGTGCGGAAGAAGGTGAAACGGTCGCGGTCGCCCAGGGTGAAGCCGTAGGAGAAATTGCCGAGGTCGTGACGATAGTCGGCGTTCCATTCCCAATTCGGGAAGAAGCCCGAAAAGTCACGCTTCTCGCCACTGATTGGGTCTTCGACGCGAGTGCGCTGCAGCTGACCCGTAAGCTTGAGGCGCGCCCCCTTCAGGCCGATCCCCGAGAGCGGCGCGTCCAGGGTCACGGCCGCGAAATAGCGTTTCCCGGTGCCGATATTGCCGGGCGCATCGAAACATACTTCTTTGCCCTCGACCACCTCGCAGATCAGGACCCGGTCCTGAAGCTTGCTGATGATGTCATGGCCAAGGTCGATCTTGGCCAGGCCGTCGCCCAAGATCGGCTTTTCGAGCGTTGCCCGGAATTCCCAGGAGCGCTGCGGCACCAGGTTGGCGTTGCCGGCATTGACCCGATCGGCGCTGAGCTCGGCCGACGAGATGAAGTCGTAGAAGTCGAGCTGGGCAACCGTCCGGCGCGCGGACAGCTGGCCGCGAAAGCCCGCGCCGCCCTTCCAGTCGAGGGTGAGATTGGGCTTGAAGAATTTGAGGCTGCGGTCGGCCTCGGTATCGCCGCGCACCTTCAGCGTTGAGAACTCATAGTTGACCCCGCCATCGAGCCGGATCGCCGGCGACAGCTGCTTGCCGGCGCGGAAATAGACTTCGCCGCGCCTTTCCTTGACCGTGGCGTTGTCGAGTGGAAGGTCGCGGCGCTCCAGCTCGCCGCCTTCCAAAATCCTGAATAGGTCAACCTGGTGGTCGAGCGTGTTGAGCGCGCCCTCAGCGCCGACCTCGAACGACATTCCTGCGAGATTCTGGCGGGTCCAGTTGAGCTTGAGGATCGTTTCGTTGCGCCGCGCATCCTGCAGCTGCTCGAAGCCGCCGAGCACGGTCCCGCCGCCCTCCGTGCGGAAGCGATAACGCTCGAGATAATCGCGCTTGCGGCGGGTGGCGAGGCCGACCAGCTTGACTGCGCCGCCGGCCAGCGGGCGTGTGATATCGCCGCCAAGCTCGAACACCGGATTGTCGAAATCCTGGAGCAGGTCGTCGTCGCGCTCCGGCTCGCCCGCAGGCGTGACATGGTTGCGCTGAGTGAGGTCGAACTGGCCGGGCGACCAGCGGGCGTTCAGGCGAATGGCGTTGTCGCTAGATTTCTCCAGCGCCCAGCTGGCCGACACATAAGGATTGAAGTCATGGTAGCTGTTGAACTTGCGCCGGAACTCGACCAGCTCGCCGGTCACGGCATCGACCAACGTGTCGGTTCCCTCCTCATGATTGAGGACATTTCCAGTGCCGGCCGACAGGTTGATGGTCGATTGGCCTTTGCGGATCATCGCGGATACCGAGCCGTCAGGGACGACCTTGCCGGTGTAAAGGCTGCGGAGCGAGCCAGTGAAATTGCCGTCGATGCCGCCGGCGGATGACAAGACGATGTTCAGCACCTGGCTCTTGCCTGAGTAATCGGCGCCATAGAGGTCTCCGGCGCCGAGCTCGACTCGAACGACTTGGCCGGCCGGAATGCGGGACAGGATGGTTTCGAGATTATCCGCCTTCGAGCTGGGCCTGGAGCCATTGATGACGACGTTGCCGGCGGTGCCGGCAAAGCCGCGCACGTCGACCGCCCCGAGATCCGACTGAGTGCTGCCGAGGTCCAGCGAGAAGCCGGGTACGCGGCGAACGATGTCGAGCGCGGTGCGCGGCGCATATGGAGCGAAGAAAGCGGCGTCATAGAGCGTGGTGCGGGTCGCTTGGGTCGCGGGCGCTGGCGCCGGCGCGCCGTCCTGTTGGGCCATGGCGGGGGAGGCGAGGGCGGCGGCGAGGGACAACAGGCTAAGCGATGACAGGCCGCGACGCATTCGAAACTCCCCAAAGTTCGTTTCGCGGCGGTTATGCTTACAACTGTAATTGCGGGAGCGGGGTTCGATCAATCGACGAACGGTTCGACCGGCGCTGCGGTTCGGCTTGGCAGAAAACATGGGCTACGCTCCAGTGACAGATGGCCACCGGTCGCTCGGCCCCCAGCGTCATGGGGGACGCAGGCGGAGCGTCAATTCTTCGTCAAAAGCGTCTTTGGGTCGCTGATCCAGGCTTCGAGGCTGATCGGCGCCAGGCCTGACTGGCGCCGCGCTGCGTTGACGAACGCACGCAACCGCTCATCGACCTCGGCGAAGCCCGGACGATCGGCCATTGGGGCGAAGGCGGGGTGGTGGCGGAGCGACATCGCCGGATTGATCTCGATCATCGCCGGGTTCCGCCTCGATAGCCGGTCGAGGCCTTGCAGCGCCTGTTCATGGCGGCCGTTCAACGCGGCGATGATGGCCAAGTCGAACTCGCGCTCATCGCCGAACTGCCCGCGCGTCGGGAGCCTGAGCGTCGATGCCTGGTAGAGGGACAGGAGGCGATTCGCCTCCGCGACGCGGCCCGCGTCCCGTAGCGCGATAATCGTCATCGGCCTGGCCACCCGCTTCCATTCGAGCTCACCAGACTCTAGCGGCGGGCGGGCACGGTCGTAGAGTTCGACGATCACGGAGGAGTGGCCCGACGCGACGAGCAGCGCCGATAGATTCCAGTACCCCTTGGCGAACTCCCAATATTCGCGGTCCAGCGAACGTGCCTCACGCGCCATTTGCGGCCAGTCGGC
>DASWTR010000192.1:0-10665 GCA_036402035.1 Sphingomicrobium sp. | reverse complement strand
CAAGGGGGGAGGATTCGTCCGGCTGCAGCGCGAACAATTCCATCCACGCGGCATTGACCCGCGCCAGCGTCTTGTCGGTGCTCGGCAGGCAGGACACCGACCAGTAATAGCGCTCGGTCCTGCGCGGGATTGGGATGCAGGTTTCGCCGTAGATTCGGAGGATCGCCAGCACCTCTTCGGCTTGTGGCCGACGCAGCAGCTTCTCGAACCGGGCGGTATATTTGAAGCGATGCTCCAGAGATTCCGAGCGCTCACCGGTGTCGGGCAGGATCGCATTGCCCTCCACCCAACCGCGCTGCTGCTCTGGAGTCAGAAACTGGCGCAGACCCTTGGTGTTGCGGCGATCGGGCGAACGGTCAGGGGCGGTGATGGTGGAGGACATTAGGGGTTCCGAATGGTTGCAGCGTGCTCTTTGGTTTGCCAGTCTTTAGTAGCTCGGGTTGGTTTGCTTAAAGGGGGGATTATGGCTGCTCCGACCAACGCAGAGCTAATTAGCATCTGGTCCAAAGCCGTGGACACGCAGATGCACTTCAACGAAATGTCGGTGAAGTCGCGCCAACTCGGATTGACGTTTGTCACTGCTGCCTTAGCGCTCGCCGTGGTGCTGATCACGCAAGAGAAGGAGTTTGCGCTCGCCTTCACAACGAAATGGGGCGTGTTCAAGCTGCACCTCGCCGTTCTATTGATTGGCGCGGCGGCAGCAGGTCTCTTGGCTGTGAGGAGACTCGATCTGTCAGTTTATCATCGCATGCTGAGAGGAGCCGTAGAGTTCGGGGAGGACTTCGAAGAACACTATATGAAGAAAAAGGTCTTCAGCCTCGACAAGGGAATGACGCAAGCAATCTCACTCTACAGTAGGTACAGCGATGCTGGGTACACTGAGCAACGTGGCAAACGAGTTTACCATGGCTCCAACCGATACAACGCCGGTGAAAAGCTGAAGGGCTTCTATAACGGCGTGTTCGCTTCGCTCATTGGAGCAGCAATATTCGTGCTCGTCGTGACCAATCTCGGGCAGCCATCGAGCATGAAACAGCCGGCAATTTCAGGTTCTGCCCCACAGGTGCAAAATGCATCCTAACGCCCTGATCTGCGATTTTGATAACACACTCTACGATTGGGTGGGCTACTTCGTCCCGTCATTCTACGAGATGGTCGACGTCGTGGTTCAAACTCTTGGATGCGATCGTGATACCTTGCTGCGGGATTTCCGACGAGTTCACCAAGCACATGGAGATGCGGAGCATCCGTTCTCTCTGCTAGAGACTGAAACGGTTCTTCGAGCCTTTCCAAACAAGGATCGAACTGACCTGGCCAAGATGTTGGACCATGCATTTCACGCATTCAATCGCGGCCGTAAGCAGCGTTTGCGCCTGTACGATGGTGTGCTCAGCACATTGAGTCATTTGTCCGCACATGGCGTCCGAATTGTAGGACATACGGAAGCTAGACCTCTCGCCGTGCGCGATCGTCTGAGGCGTCTTGGGCTCAGTGATTTTTTCCCCCGCGTCTATTGTCGTGAACGAGCCGCCGTACACCGAAAAAATGATGGGCGGGAACTAGACCGTGGGCCCGAGCTGGTTGAGCTCTCGCATCACCAGCAAAAGCCCTCTCCTTCGGTTCTGCTCGAAATCTGCGAGCGGGAGGGATTTGACATCGACGAGACCGTCTACGTGGGGGATAGCCTCTTTAAAGACATATCAATGGCCAACGCAGCGGGTGTCTTTGCAGTTTGGGCTAAGTTCGGCGCGGAGGTCGATCCCAACCATTACCAAATGCTCGTGGCGATTTCGCACTGGTCACACGCCGACGTGGAGAGGGCGCGCAAATTTGCTCACTCGGAACGACCTGCGCAGCCAGATTTCGTTTTGGAGAAGAGTTTGGCAGAGCTGGAAGAGGTCTTTTCATTGGCGCCGAAACGGAGGGCTGGGACGGCCTAGGCTCCTCGTCAGCTTTTACTCGACGACATGGATCAGCTGCTGATGGACCTGTCCCACGGCGAACGCCAGATTGGCTAGTTCTTGAAGGATTTGGTCCATACGGTCCTTCGTCATTTCCTCCTGATGGAAGTGCGCTTTGCCTTTCGACCGCTGTCGGTCGCTTCGGATTGCTGGGAAGCCCTGTTCGACTCCTTCGAGCAGATATTGCGAATGCATAATCGAGTTGCGCCGGAGCCTCTCATCGGAAAGGCGCACCCGAAGTTCCTCAAACCGAGGCCTCCAATCTGGCCGATCAGCAGCCTTTCTGAAGCGGTTTCCCTCAATCACTGCCGCAAAAACGGCAGAAATCTTCTGTTCGTTACGCATTTTAGCCAAGCGGTCCTGCGTCTCAGCCCAAAGATCGTGACCAGCATCTAGAAGGATGATTTGGTCGAGCTTCGCTTCGATCCATTGGAAAGTCGCCAAATAGACGCCCAGGAACGTGAACAGGCCATCCTCGTCGTGCCTCCACTCATATTCCGCACCAGAATGTGCGACCTCGACCTCAGGCATCAATCGCATCATCCTCGACCGCGCTCGCCCGGCTCTGGATAAACTGGAAGCGATGTTCCGGGTTCTTGCCCATCAGCCGCTCGACCAGGTCGCGGACCGGTTGGCGGTCCTGGTATTCGGCGGGGAGGGTGATGCGTATCAGGGAGCGGCTCGCGGGGTCCATGGTGGTTTCCTTGAGCTGCTGCGGGTTCATTTCGCCGAGGCCCTTGAACCGCGCGACCTCGACCTTCTTGCCCTTGAACTCGGTCCGCTCCAGCTCCTCGCGGTGGGCGTCGTCGCGCGCATAGGCTGACTTGCTGCCCGAAGTCAGGCGGTAGAGCGGCGGCTGGGCGAGGAACAGGTGACCGCGGCGGACCAGCTCGGGCATTTCCTGGAAGAAGAAGGTCATCAGCAGAGTGGCGATGTGGGCGCCGTCGACGTCGGCGTCGGTCATGATGATCACCCGCTCGTAGCGCAGCGCATCCTCCGACCATTTGTCGCGGATGCCGCAGCCGAGCGCCTGCTGGAGGTCGGCGATCTCCTGGTTGGCGCGGATCTTGTCGGCGGTGGCCGAGGCGACGTTCAGGATTTTGCCGCGAATGGGGAGGATCGCCTGGGTCTTGCGGTCGCGTGCCTGCTTGGCCGAGCCGCCGGCGCTGTCGCCTTCGACGATGAACAGCTCGGTGCCCTCGGCATCGTCGTTTGCGCAGTCGGTGAGCTTGCCGGGGAGGCGGAGCTTGCGGGCGCTGGTCGCGGTCTTGCGCTTGACCTCGCGCTCGGCGCGGCGCTTCAGCCGCTCGTCCATCCGCTCGAGGATCGCGCCGAGCAGTGCGCGGCCGCGATCCATATTGTCGGCCAGATAATGATCGAAATGGTCGCGCACCGCCGCCTCGACGAAGCGCGCGGCCTCGAGGCTGGTGAGGCGATCCTTGGTCTGGCTCTGGAAGTGCGGGTTACGGATGAACACGCTGAGCATCAGCTCGACGGCGTTCAGGACGTCGTCGGGAATGATGTCCTTGGCCTTCTTCTGGCCGACGAGGTCGGCGAAAGCCCGGATGCCTTTGGTCAGCGCGGCGCGGAGGCCGGCCTCATGGGTGCCGCCGTCGGGCGTGGGGATGGTGTTGCAGTAATAGCTTTCGTTGGAGCCTTCGCTCCACACCGGCCAGGCGACCGCCCATTCGGCCGAGCCCTGGCCGTCGGGAAAGTCCTGGCGGCCGGCGAAGGGCGGGGAGGTGACGCACTCGCGGCCTTCGAGCTGCTCGTTCAAATGGTCGGCGAGGCCGCCGGGGAACTGGAACACCGCCTGCTCGGGTACGTCGTCGGATGCGAGCGAAGGATCGCAGCGCCAGCGGATTTCGACCCCGGCGAACAAATAAGCCTTGGAGCGGGCCAGCTTGTAGAGCCGCGCCGGGTCGAAATTGGCGTCGGCGCCGAAGATTTCCGGGTCCGGCGTGAAGATGACGGTGGTGCCGCGCTTGTTGGGGGCGGCGCCGACTTCCTCCAGCGCCGAGGTGGCGACGCCCTTGGCGAAACTCTGGCGGTAGAGCTTCTTGTCGCGGGCGACCTCGATGATCGTCTCGGTGGAAAGCGCGTTGACGACGCTGACGCCGACCCCGTGCAGGCCACCGGAGGTCGAATAGGCCTTACCCTCGAACTTGCCGCCGGAATGGAGCGTGGTGAGGATCACCTCCAGCGCCGACTTGCCCGGATATTTGGGGTGGGGGTCGACCGGGATGCCGCGGCCGTTATCGAAAACTGTAAGGCGATTGCCCTTGTCGAGCGTCACTTCGATCCGGCTGGCGTGGCCGGCGACGGCCTCGTCCATCGAATTGTCGATCACCTCGGCAGCGAGGTGATGGAGCGCACGGGCGTCGGTGCCGCCGATGTACATGCCGGGGCGCCGCCGAACCGGCTCCAGGCCCTCCAGGACCTCGATCGCCGAAGCGTCATAATTGTCGGAAGGCTGCGCGGAACCGGAAGCGAAAAGATCGGACATTTGAAGAACGCTATAGGCAAGCTGTCCGCGGTAAGTCACGCGCGAGTTGCAAACTAACCGAATGTTGAATCCGGTCACGGATTTGGTTATAACGTGCGTATGAACAAGCCTCTGAAACTCATTCCCATCGGCAATTCCACTGGAGCGATCTTTCCAAAGGAAATGCTTCAAGAACTTGGCGTCGAGCAAGGCGATACCTTGTTTCCGGTTCGCACGCCCAACGGCATAGAACTGCGTCGTGCGGATCCTGAGTTCATCGAGGAAATGCGGCTTGCGCGAGAAATCATGCGTAAGGATCGAGCAATTCTGCGTGAACTCGCCAAGTGACCGTTTGGAAATGGCTCCGCGCGGACACGGCCGAGGCGGTCCATGACGAGCAATTGGCCGAATTTGGCGGTGGGGAGGGCACCCGTGATTCCGGAGCGTTGCTCTCCGCCTTAGCCCGGCCACAGAATCTGGCAGCTTATGGCGCGCCGGACGCTCCGGACCTTGCCGCAGCATATGCATATGGAGTTGCGAAGAACCACCCGTTCGTCGACGGCAACAAGCGAACTGCGTGGGTTCTTGCGCGGCTGTTCCTTCATAAGAATGGCATCAGCTTGGCTTATCGCGATGCGGAGGCCGTTCTGGCCATATATCAGGTCGCTGCTGGCGAGCTGAGCGAGGAGCAGCTGGCGAACTGGTTCCGCGAGCGGATCGCCTAACGACGCTTCGCCATTGCCGCGTCCAGTCCGTAGCGCCCCGACCCGCGCGCGAAGAAATAGAAGCCCAAAAACACCAGGATCGCGGCCGGCCACCAGCCGTCGAAGGTCTGGCTCCAGTGAACCATCCATACCGCGACGATGAACTGAATGGCGGTGATAAGGCCGAGCGGGCGGACGAGCAGGCCGAGGATGAAGCCGATGCCGGCGGCGACCTGCCAGAAAATGGCGAAGGGCGCGAGGATGTCGGGCCGCCAGAAGCCGAACTGGCCCATGAAGCCCTCGAACTCCTCCATCCGCGCGGCGCTCAGCACATTGTCGTGGCTTTGGTAGATCAGGAACAAGCCCGTGACGACGCGCAGCGCGAGCAACGCTGCATCTTCGTAGCGGTCGCCGAGACCCTCCATCGAAAGCCTGCGAACAAGTCCAGCCATCGCGCCCTCCCCTGTGTGCGGAGGACGCTATGGGCCTGACGAACTTCGTTCAACCGCGCTTCGACTAACGAACGCGCGGGCCGCCGTACGGGAGGGGGGGCGGAGGTCTGCGGTCGCGCCGCGGCAGCTGCGCCTGATAGGCGACGCCGCAATGCGCGACGCAATAGGGATAGCCCGGGTTGGCTGCGTCTCCGCAGAAATGGAAATCGGGCTCGCCCGGATGGCCCATCGGCCAACGGCAGACGCGATCGTTGAGGTCGAGCAGCGAGGTCTTATCGGCGACCTCGGGACTGGGCTTGGCGGGGACCAGCCGGCGCGGCGGCGCGGGCGGGATCGGGGCCTGCATGTCGCCCGGGCCCTGGCGAATGAAGCCGCCCGGCCCGACCGAGCGATATTGCATCGCCTGCGGGTCGAGCTGACGCGGCTGCTGCTGAGCGGGTGAAGCTGGCGCCGCGGTGCGGGGCGATTCCGGAGCGGCGGACCTGCTTTCCGCCGGCGGCGCGGCCTTGGGCGGCGCGGCGGGCTTGGCCGCCTTGGGCGTTGGCGCCGGCTTGGCCTTCTTTTCCTTTTCCTCGCCCGGCTTCACCGGCGAGGGACGCGATTCCAGGCCGAGGCGGTGGGCCTTGCCGATCACCGCGTTACGGCTGACTCCGCCAAGCTCCTCGGCGATCTGGCTGGCGGTGGCGCCCTTGGTCCACATCGCCTTGAGGCGCTCGATGCGCTCTTCGGTCCAGCTCATTACTATTCAAACTCCAGCGTTGTTGCGTGCCGCCTTGGCTGCCGATAGGCGATTGTCCTGTGAACGACCAGACTCCATCGTGGGTTCGAAACGAACCCGGCAAGCCTAGCCTGGAGGGCGTCAATTGGGGCGGCCTTTCGACCCTCTATATCAAGGAGGTGCGGCGGTTCTTCAAGGTGCAGATGCAAACCGTCTGGGCCCCGGCGGTCACAACGCTCCTCTATCTGGTGATCTTCACCGTCGCGCTGGGCCGCGAAGGCAAGACGGTGCTGGGCGTCCCGTTCGCCGATTTCATCGCGCCGGGCCTGATCGTCATGGCGATGCTTCAGAACAGCTTCGCCAATTCCAGCTTCTCGCTGCTGGTCGGCAAGATGCAGGGGACGATCGTCGATTATCTGATGCCGCCGCTGTCGACCGGGGAGCTGATCGCCGGGTTGGTCGGCGCCGCGGTGACCCGGGCATTCCTGGTCGGCGGCGCGGTATGGCTGATCATGGCGTTCTGGCCGGGGGTGCATGTGGCCGCGATCCACCCGCTGTCGATCCTGTGGTTCGGCCTGATGGGCGCGCTGATGCTGGCCTTCCTTGGCCTGCTGACATCGATCTGGGCCGACAAGTTCGATCATGCCGCGGTGGTCAGCAATTTCGTGGTGGCGCCGCTGTCGCTGCTGAGCGGGACCTTCTATTCGGTCGAGCAGCTGTCGCCCGCCTTCCGCGCGATCAGCCACGCCAACCCCTTTTTCTACGTCATCTCCGGTTTTCGCCACGGCTTTCTCAGCGAAGCCGATTCGCCGATTTATGTCGGGGGAGTCGGGCTTCTGGTGCTGAACATGGCCTTGTTCGCTATCTGCTATTCGGTCCTGAAAAGCGGCTGGAAAATCAAGAATTGAACGATTTCAAGCGGTTGAACCGTTAAGGTCGGTGAACGGCGGATAACGGAGGCGTTCAGCCCTCAATCAAGCCCGTGGTTCCACAACTGGCGCATCAACCGAGCTCAAGGAGAGCCGAGATGCGTAAGTTTGTTATTGCTGCGGCGCTTGCCGCTTCGACCCTCGCCGTGGCGTCTCCCGCCGCTGCCCAATATTATCCGCCTCAGCCGCAGGGTTATGGCTATGGCTATCAGGGCAATTATGGCCAGGTCCGCCGCCTCCAGGTGCGGGTCGACCAGCTTCAGCGCCAGATTGCCCGGCTCGATAGCCGCGACATCCTAAGCGAGCGCGAAGCGCGTCAGCTGCGCGAGGAAAGCCGCGATCTGGAACGTAGGCTTCGGCGTTCGGCCCGCAACGGGCTCAGCGGCCAGGAGGCCTATTCGATCGAACGCCGCATCCAGCGGCTCGAATATCGGATCCATCGCGAAGCGCGCGACGGCAACCGCTACGGCCGTGGCTACAACCAATATGGCCAGCCATATGCGCAGGACCGCGACCGTGATGGTCTGAACGACCGCTACGAGCGCGATCGCGGCACCAACTATGACGAGGATCGCGATCCCGACTAAGCCTTCGGGCCTCTGGCCCCGGTAGGCGTAACGAGGGGCGGGCCGCGTTTATGGCCCGCCCCTTTTGTTTGATTGTCTCCATGGCTATAGGCTCGGCAAGGCGGTCCTGGCGGATCGCCTTTTGCTTTTCACATCGCCGAAAAAGGAGCCCCCATGGCCATTACGCCGCTGATGCCCGTTTACCCGCGTTCGCCCGTGCGGCCGGTGAGGGGCGAGGGGGTCTATCTCTATGGCGAGCAGGGCGAGAAATATCTCGATTTCGCCAGCGGCATCGCGGTCAATCTGCTGGGCCATGGCCACCCGCACCTGACCAAGGCGATCCAGAAGCAGGCGGAGACGCTGATCCACGTCTCCAACCTCTACGGCTCGCCCCAGGGCGAGGCGTTCGCGCAGCGGCTGGTCGACCTGACCTTCGCCGACACGGTGTTCTTCACCAATTCCGGCGTCGAGGCGGTCGAATGCGCGATCAAGACCGCGCGCCGCTATCACCATGCCAAGGGCAATCCGCACAAGAGCACGCTGATCAGCTTCTCCAACGCCTTCCACGGCCGGACGATGGCGACGATCAGCGCGACCGATCAGCCGAAGATGATCGACGGCTTCGCGCCGCTGCTGCCGGGCTTCAAGGTGGTCGAGTTCGACAATCTCGACGCGGCGCTGGGCGCGATGGACGAGAACACCGCCGGCTTCCTGCTGGAGCCGGTGCAGGGCGAGGGCGGCATTCGGCCGGCTTCCAAGGAATTCATCGCCGGCCTCAGGAAGGCGTGCGACGAGAACGACCTGATGCTAGTGTTCGACGAGGTGCAATGTGGTGTCGCCCGCACCGGCTATCTCTACGCCTACGAATATTATGGCGTGACGCCCGACATCATGGCCTCGGCCAAGGGCATCGGCGGCGGCTTCCCGCTCGGCGCCTGCCTCGCCACTGAAAAGGCGGCGGCAGGGATGGTGATCGGCACCCACGGCTCCACCTATGGCGGAAATCCCTTCGCCATGGCCGCCGGCCAGGCCGTGTTCGATGTCGTCGCTAACGACGAGTTCTTGGCCGAGGTGCGGAGCAAGGGCGAGCGGCTGCGCTCGGCGCTCGAGCAGATGATCCCCAACCATGACCATCTGTTCGACAGCGTTCGCGGGCTCGGGCTGATGCTGGGCGTCAAGATGAAGACCGACAGCCGGGCCTTCGTCACTTATCTGCGCACCAAGGGGATTCTGACGGTCGCGGCGGGCGACAATGTCATCCGCGTGCTGCCGCCGCTCACCATCGACGAGAGCCATATCGCCGAGTTCGTCGAGGGGCTGTCGGCCGCCGCGGCGGACTATGACGTGCCGGAAGCCGCGTGAAGCATTTCCTCAACCTGTCCGACGCGGGCGGGGAGGCCATCGCCACGATCCTGAACGAGGCGATGGAGCGGAAGCAGCGCCGGACCGGCTGGCCCAAGGGCAAGGTCGACGACGATCGGCCACTCGACGGGGCGGTGCTGGCGATGATCTTCGAGAAGAGCTCGACCCGAACCCGGGTGAGCTTCGACCTGGCCATCCGGCAGCTCGGCGGCTCCGCGGTCATTCTGGAGAGCGGCTCCTCGCAGTTGGGCCGGGGCGAGACCATCGCCGACACGGCGCGAGTCCTGTCGCGGTTTGCCGACGCGATCATGATCCGTACCGACCACCACAAGAAGGTCGAGGAACTTGCAGACCACGCCACGGTCCCGGTCATCAACGGGCTGACCGATCTCACTCATCCCTGCCAGCTGCTGGCCGACATGCAGACGGTGATCGAGCGCCGATCGAAACTGGCCGGTTCACGCTGGGCGTGGGTCGGCGATGGCAATAATGTCTGCAATTCGTTGATCGAAGCGGCTTCGTTGCTGCATTTCGAATTGGCGGTGGCTTGTCCCAACGGATTCGAACCCGACATGGTGATCAGCTCGTCGGCGGTGGCTCGTGGCAGCCGAATCCACTTTACGCAGGACCCGAAGGAAGCGGTCGGGGGGGCGGAAGTGGTCGTCACCGACACTTGGACCTCGATGGGCCAGGAACATGACGAGTATCGGCTCGAGGCGTTTGCGCCCTATCAGGTCGATGAAGCGATGATGGCGCTGGCCGCGCCCGACGCAACCTTCCTCCACTGCCTTCCCGCTCACCGTGGCGAAGAAGTGACCGAAGCCGTGATCGATGGGCCGCGCTCGGCGGTGTGGGACGAGGCGGAGAACCGCCTGCATGCCCAGAAGGCGCTGCTGATGTGGTGCTTGGGGAAATTGTGATCGGAGGGGCAGGCCTCAATATCCGTTCGTCCTGAGCGGAGCCCCGCAGGGGCGTAGTCGAAGGGCAGTTGTACTAACGGCTGAGCCAGCGCCCTTCGACTACGCGCTTCGCGCTTCGCTCAGGACGAACGGCTTTGGTTGTCCGCGCGACATTGAGCCCCTATTTGCCTCTCCAATGACCGAAATCTCCCTGAAACAGGACGTCGCGCTGGGCGTCACGGTGCCGTCGCGCAACGCTCGAGGCCGCGCCGCGCGCATCGGGCCGGCGCTCGACACGATCCTCGCCAATCACGGCTATCCGCCCGTGATCGAGCAACTGCTGGCCGAAGCGCTGGTGCTGACCGCGCTGTTCGGCTCGCTGCTCAAAGACCCGGGCGGGCAGCTGACCATCCAGGCGCAAACCGAGAACGGCATCATCGACCTGTTGGTGTGCGACTATCTGGGCGGCGAGCTGCGCGGCTACGTCAAGCACGACAAGGACAGGCTGGCTGAGGTGGGCCCCAATCCCACCCTCTTCAGCCTGTTCGGCAAAGGCTATCTGGCGATCACCTTCGACCAGCCGGCAACC
>DASWTR010000191.1:0-2290 GCA_036402035.1 Sphingomicrobium sp. | reverse complement strand
GCCGACGACATAAGGAACGGCGTGGACGTTGAGCCCGATCGAGCCGTTCACGCCATAGGACCAGCCCTTGGTCTCCCTGAGGTCCATGTTGATCCGCGACAGGAAGTTGCCGCCCAGCACATCGTTGGCGCTGCTGACCGGAACGACGTCGCCGAACGGATCGATCGGGGTCAGCTGGGCGCCGAGGATCACCGACTGGGGCGAGCCCGGGCGGTCGATGAAGATGATCCGCGCCCTGGCCGGGCGCGCCGGCGGTGCGACGAAATTCTTGGCGCCCTTCGGCGCGGCCGGAGCCGCCCAGTTGCCGAAGCGGGCCTCGATCAGCGGTTGCAGCTCGGCCAGCGGCAGGTTGGAGACCACGAAGATCTCCATATTGTCGGGCCGCAGCCAGCTGTCATGGAAGAGGACCAGGTCATCACGCGTGATGGCCGTAACCGCCGCGGCCTCGCCCAGGTTGGTCGTGGCATAGGGGTGGTTCGGACCGTAAAGCAGCGGGGGCAGCGCGCGAGCGGCGATCGAGTTGGGCTCCTTCTGCGCCTGGCTGATGGCAGTCAGGGTCTGCGTGCGGACGCGGTCGAGTTCTGCCTGCGTGAAGTCGGGCCGCTGGACGACGTCGGCCAAGAGGTCGAGCGACGGGCCGAGGTTGGCAGTCAGAGCGGACAGGCTGACGGTCGACCGGTCTGCGCCGCCCGAAGCCGAAATCTGCGCGCCGAGCCGCTCCTGCTCCTCGGCGATCTGCTGGCTGGTGAGGCCGTCGGCCCCTTCTTCCAGCAAAGCCAGCGTCAGGTTCTGCAAGCCACGGCCGGTCGGCGCGTCGGCCGAATAGCCGGCATCGAACGACAGGGCGAGCGAGGTCACCGGGACGGTGGTGCGCTGCGCATAGTTGAGCTTCACCCCGTTCGACAGGGTGACATGCTGAACGTCGGGAAAATCGAGCGGCGGGGTCTGGCCGATCGCCGGCTTGGCGCGGACCGTCTTCTTGCTCGGCATGTCGGCCTTGGCCTTTTTCGGACCCTTCGGCTCCACATAGGGCGGGCGATCGCCCGGCTCGAGCCGGACGCTGAATGCGGGGCGGCTCAGCCATTGCTGCATCGCCGTCCTGATCTCGGCCGGAGTCACCGCGGCATAGGCATCGAGCGATTTCTTGTAGAAATTGCTGTCGGCTGCATAGACCTGTCCCTCGGCCAGCGCAGTGGCCTTGCCGCCGAACCCGCCGACCTGCTCCAGTCCGCGGATTCGGCCGGCGATATCCTGCGTCGCGGCGCGGCGAACCTCGTCTTCGGTCGGGCCATTGGCGAGATAGTCGGCCATGATTTCATCCAGCCGCTTATCGACCACTGCCGGGTCGACGCCGGGCTTCACCGTCGCCGTGACCTGGAACAGTCCGATGCGGTGAAACGGCTGGAGCCCGGCCGTGACCGACACCGCCAGCTTCTCTTCGCGTACCAGGATCCGGTCGAGGCGCGAGCTGGCGAGGCCGCCGAGGATCGAGCCGCCGAGATCGAGCGCGGCCAACTGATCGGACAGCAGGCCTGGCACCGCCCAGTGACGCTGCAGCTGCACCGCGGCGACACGGTCCTTCATCACGATCGACTTGGGTGCCGCCAGCGTCGGCACATCGGCCTGCTTCGGATTGTTCACCGGCCCGCGCGGGATGGGGCCGAAATATTTCTCGACCAGCGGCCTGGCCTCGGCGGCGCTGATATCGCCGGCCAGCACCAGCACGGCATTATTCGGACCATATTTGTCGACGAACCATTGCTTGATGTCGCGCAGCGAGGCGGAATCGAGGTCGGCCATCGAGCCGATCGAGTCATGGTGATAGGGATGACCCTCGGGGAAGAGGTTGGCCAGCACCTCATAATCGACCAGCCCGCCCGGCCGGTTGTCGCCCTGGCGCTTCTCGTTCTGGACGACGCCGATCTGGTTATCGAGCTTTTCTTGCGTGACCGCGCCGAGCAGGTAACCCATTCGGTCGCTCTCCATGAACAAACCCATGTCGAGCGCGCCCTTGGGCACCGTCTGGAAATAGTTGGTGCGGTCGAACCAGGTGGTGCCGTTGTAATCGGTCGCGCCGATCTGCTGCAGATATTCGAAGAAGTCGCCCGGCAGATTCTCCGAGCCGTTGAACATGATATGCTCGAACAGATGGGCGAAGCCGGTCTTGCCCTTGGGCTCGTCCTTGGAGCCGACATTGTACCAGGTGCTGATCGCCACCACCGGCGCCTTGCGGTCCTCGTGGACGATCACGGTGAGGCCATTGTCGAGCACGAACTTCTGGTGCGGGATG
>DASWTR010000190.1:0-10416 GCA_036402035.1 Sphingomicrobium sp. | reverse complement strand
ATGTTGAGCCGGTCGGTCAGGCGGTCGAGTTCGGCCGCGACGGACGCGTTCATGCGGCTGGCGAGGCGTTCGCGAGTGCCGGCGCGGTCGACCTGCGCGGTCTTGGTCGATCGGCGCCACTCATCCATCGCGGCGGACATGACGGCAGCGATCGGCAGGGACTCCGAACCGCGGACCCGGTGGAACGCATCGATGTCGTTGGTCGCCCAGAATTCGCGCTCGAACTTGTCGGTGCCGCGATTGATCCGCTTCAGCCGGATCGAGTGGGTGAAGATGATCGCCCAGGTCCAGACGCTGGCCAGCAGCAGGCCGATCATCACGGCTTTGACCACCGCATCGGCCTGCAGGAACAGATGCAGCGGGCTCATCAGGTCTTGGGAAGCTTGCAGGTCGGGCATCAGGTCTCGCTTATGGTCTTGAATTGCTCGACCCAGGCGCGCGGCTGGCGCTTGGGCCGGTTCTGCGGGTCGAGAAAGGCAGCCGTGACGCGAGCATCGGCCAATTGTTCGGACCCGCGGATGACTCGTTGATGAATAGTGACGCTGGCCGCCCGCACCGCCTCCACCGTAGATACGAGCAGCAGGTCGTCGCCCAACTGGGCCGGACGAAGGTAGCGGATGTTGACCTCCGCGACCGCATAGACGCCTTCGCCCGCCTCCTTGGCGGCGCGCTGATCGATGCCGACGGCGCGCAGCATGTCGGATCGGGCGCGCTCCATGAATTTGAGATAGTTGGCATAATAGACGATGCCCGCAGTGTCGGTATCCTCGAAATAGACCGTCAGCGCGAAGCGATGCTCCTTGCCGACAAAGCCGCCACGGTAGGGATGGTCGAATGGGGAGGGATCCATCGCGGCCCGCATTAACCATTCGCGGACTCGGCGGGCAACCCTCGCCGGCCGAAAACTGCCCTTAGCGCGGCTGGCCCGTCGCCGATTTTGCTCCGTTTAACGCGGAAACCTGCCGAATCAGGTCGCCCATCGGAGCGCTCATGTCGGCGAGGTGCATGCCCCAGCCGGGGATGAACATGCCGAGCACCGCGACCTCGCCGCCGACCCGGTCGGTGCGCTTGTCGCTGGGATCGGCGTTGGTTCGGATCGACAGATAGCCGCGCGCGCCGTCCTGGACGCAGCGGGCCGAGACCAGTCCCTCGGTGCGGAGGAAGGGCGAGGGCGGGGCGCCCTCGGTCGACCATGTGATCGGACCGCCGGGCACAGGCAGGCTGGATCGCGCATTCCAATAGCTGTCGAGCTCGACCCAGCCCGTCGCGCCGGGCCGTGCCGGGTTGGTACAGGCGACGGTCATGCCAGGCTTGTCGGCGACGCCGAAGATTGCGCCGGCCGGCGGGGCGTTCCGCTCACGGAAACTGACCCAGGTGAGGACGCAGCCGGTCTGGCCGGGGCGCGAGCAGACCGGCGTCTGCTTCAGCGTGCCGCCAACCAGCCTGCCCTGCGGCACCAGCAGGTTGAAGCCGGGGATGATGGCGAGCTTCATCCGCTTCGCCTCGGGCTTGCCCTCGATCTCGTTGGCGATCAGTTGCTGGATCATCAGCGAGCCCTGGCTGTGACCGATCAGCACATAGGGCCGGCCCTTGTTGTGCTTGGCCAAATATTCCCGCCACGCCGAGCGGACGTCGCCATAGGCGAGCATCGCCGGCTTGATGACGTTGGCGCCGGCGGCGGATGCGGCGACCGCGCCGAGCGTCATCGATCGATAGATTGGCGCGAAGGTCCGGCAGGAACCGGCGAAGCGGGCGAACTGGCTGACGGCCGCCGCCTTCTCCTCACCGTCGCCCGGCTTGAGGTCGCTGTTCATGCCGGCATCGCGGCTCATCGTCGGATAGACGTAGAAACAGTCGATCGATGGGTTCTTCGCCACCTCCGACAGGCCGGTCGAGCCATAGCCGTTGGGGTTGAGCGCGGTGGTCTTGAGCGGGGTTGAGCAGGGATCGCTACGCCCCGGCAGGCAGAGCCAACTGGTCGGCTTGCTATAGTCGGGGGCGGGGGCGGTTGTGGTGGCTTGAAGGGCAAACAGGGACGCGGCGGCGAGCAGGCTCATTTTTCCTCCGGATCGAACAGGCCGGTTTGCGCTCCGCTGGGCGGGGTCAGCCCGAGATGGGTGTACCCGCGCCCGTTGAGGCAGCGCCCTCTTGCCGTCCGGGCGATGAGGCCAAGCTGAATGAGATAGGGCTCGACCACATCCTCTAGTGTGTCGCGCGGCTCGCTGAGGCCCGCCGCCAGGGTCTCGATCCCGACCGGCCCGCCGCCATAGAGGTCGGCGATCATGGTGAGGTAGCGCCGGTCCATCGCGTCAAGGCCGAGCCGGTCGATCTCCAGCCGCGTGAGCGCGCGGTCGGCAACTCCCGCGTCGATATGGTCGGCACCCGCGGCGTGGGCGAAGTCGCGCACACGGCGGAGTAGCCGCCCGGCGATGCGCGGCGTGCCTCGGCTGCGGCGGGCGATCTCATGCTCACCCTCGGCGGTGGTCGGGGCATTGAGCAGCCGGGCACCACGGCGGACGACCTGCTCCAGCTCCTCGACCGTGTAGAAGTTAAGCCGGACCGGGATTCCGAAGCGGTCGCGCAAGGGGGTGGTGAGCAATCCCTGCCGGGTGGTCGCGCCGACCAGGGTGAAGCGCGGCAGGTCGATGCGGACCGAGCGGGCCGAGGGTCCTTCGCCGATCATCAGGTCGAGCGCGCGGTCCTCCATCGCCGGGTAGAGCACTTCCTCGACCGCGGGATTGAGCCGATGGATCTCGTCGATGAACAGCACGTCGCCGTCCTCGAGGTTGGTCAGCAGCGCGGCCCGGTCGCCCGACTTGGCGATCACCGGGCCGGAGGTGGCCCGGAAGCCGACGCCCATCTCCCGGGCGAGGATCCCGGCCAGCGTGGTCTTGCCGAGGCCCGGTGGGCCGAAGAACAGCACATGGTCGAGCGCCTCGCCGCGCGACCGGGCAGCGTTGACGAATACGCGGAGATTCTCGCGTGCGCCCTGCTGGCCGATGAATTCGTCGAGGCTCTTCGGCCGAAGCGCGGCGTCCGCATCCTCGGCGGTGCGCTCCGGCGTGGTCAGGCGGGCGGGGTCAAGCTCACTCATGTCGATTGTCGCAACCTTAGGCGGGAGATCCGCCAAAATGTCAGGCCTCCCGCCAATCCTGCCAGTGAGCCCAAAGCGATCATTTTGACGATGCCTAGATGATATTCGAACAACATGCCTTCGGCTTCAAACCATGCGTAATCGTCAGGATCATCAAGGCCCAGACCGATGACATAGAAAGCGACGCCCCCGCAGACTACGCCTACGATGGAGCAAGACAGCCATCCGAATGGCGCTCGGTTCCAAAATATGGCGATCAGTGGCGCGCCGATTGCCAGCAGCAAGAAGGCTATCGGGACGCCCCAGACAGCATCGGCCCAGCTCATAGTAAAGTAGCCGCCGGGAGAGGCCCAGCGGCTCGTTGCGATCGCAAGAGCGACAACTAAAGGACATATGATCGCCCCCGCCAGCAATGCGCTTGCTACGCTCGCGAATGTAAGCGGCCCGTGATTACCCAAGGAAGCGACTCCTTCTGCCGCCTCGGCATCCTCGGCGGTGCGCTCCGCCGTCGGCAGGAAGGCGGGATCGGTGGCCATCAGTCGCGAATGTTCACAATGTTCACGGTCGTGAGGGCATTTTCTCGCACCAACATTCTATTGCTCGGTCGCTCCGCCTGGATGAGCCCATGTTGCACATTTGTTCGGCTGTAGGACAGTGGGTTTCGGCTTATTCGCTATGCTCGACATCGTCGCCGACGACCTCGACCCAGTCATGCTTGCGCCCCTCCCACACCGAGAATTTGGGTGAGAGGAAATAGGGATCGTCAAATGCGCCGAGGGGAATGGCGATCAGCCCATCGAACTTGCCGCGGTTTTCATAATGAACGTCGGAGCCGCAGTCGGGGCAGAAGTAGTGGGTGGCGCTATTACCGCTGTCGGCCATGGTGGTGTGGCTGTTCGATCGACCCTCGATGGCGACCTGTTCCGCCGGCCAACGCGCCTGAACCGCGAAGGCGCTGCCCGAGCGCTTCTTGCAATTGAGGCAGTGGCAGACGGAGACGCGCACCGGTTCGCCTGTCACGGTAGCCTTGAGCTGGCCGCAGCGGCAGGAGGCGGTGTGGGTGGTCATGCCGCGGCTGCCCTGGTGAGGTCATGGCCGCAATTCGCACAAATCTTCGACGGCAGCCAAGCCTGACGGTCGGTTGGTGTGCGATATCCATGAGGTGGGGTGGGATCGAAGATGTCGTGGCCGCACGCCGGGCACCAGTGTGAGGCGAAGAGGTTGGCAATCATATCCCCAATCGCGCTCAACTTGCTCCGCGGGCCGCCACGACGGTTCGTTCCAAAAAAGGCTGCGAAGGCCCATGGCCACAACGGAGGGAACGCAATTGTGAACGGTTTTTCGAAGGCATCGAACAAGGCAATCATGCCCCAGATGCAGAAGGAGACAAACAATAGCTGCGAACTTCGCACCACGATGCACATGACGAACCAGACCGGGTGCGGCGCGAACCGGCCCGGCCGCCCGCCGGGTGCATGCAACCGCTCGCTTATTTTGTCCGACAATTCTGTCCCGGGGTTGATTTGTGGCTCGATCATTTCGCGGCCTTCCTGAGCGCCAACCGGACCAGCGCGTCGAGGGTGGCGTCGGGGCCGAGCTCTTCGTTGGCGGCAGCGACGGCGGCGCTGGCCTCGGCCGGCTTGAAGCCGAGATTGGCGAGGGCGGAGAGGGCATCCGCTGCCGGGCCGCCGCGCAGCGCGGGCGATCCGATGGTGCCAGCGAGCGCCGGAGAGCCGAGTTTGCCGGCAAGCTCGTTGACGATGCGCTGGGCGAGCTTGGGGCCGACGCCGTTGGCGCGCGCGACCATCGCCTTGTCGCCGCGGCTGACCGCCGTCGCCAGTTCTTCCGGGTTCAACACTGACAGGATTGCAAGTGCGACCCGGCCGCCGACGCCTTGGACGCTGGTCAGCTGGCGGAAGGTCTCGCGTTCGCCCGCTGAGCCGAAGCCGAACAGGGTCCAGCCGTCCTCGCGGACCTGGAGCTCGGTGAGGATGGTGACGGTGCCGCCGATCGGGCCGAGGGCATCGAGGGTGCGCGTGCTGGCCTGGATTTGATAGCCGACGCCCTGAACATCGACGATCGCGCCGTCGGCGCTGGTCTCGGCGAGGATTCCGTGGAGGCGGGCGATCATGTCACCACCCTAACCGTTCGTGTCGAGCGAAGTCGAGACACCCCTCGACTACGCTCGGGGCGAACGGGAAAAGGTCGCCAAATGATGCGCGTGGGTGATCGCAACCGCCAGCGCATCCGCCGCGTCGGGGCCGGCGATCTTCGCGCCCGGGAGCAGCCGCTGGATCATGGCGTGGACCTGAGCCTTTTCGGCCCCACCGGTGCCGACCACCGCCTTCTTGACCAGCCGCGCGGCATATTCGCCCACCTCGATCCCGGCCCGCGCGGCGACCATCAGCACGACCCCGCGCGCCTGACCGAGCTTGAGCGTCGATTGCGGGTTCTTGTTGACGAACACCTCTTCGACCGCGGCGCCCTGGGGCGCGTGATCGGCGAGCAGCGCTTCGAGCTGTGAAGCGAGGTGCGACAAGCGCTTGGGCAGGCTTTCGGAGGAGTCGGTTTTCAACTGGCCGTTGGCGATGTGCGCCAGCCTGTTTCCTTCTGCGCGGATTAGGCCCCAGCCCGTGGTGCCGAGACCAGGATCGAGGCCGAGGATGATCATCCCTCTCCCCGCGGGAGAGGGATGGAGCAGCGAAGCTGCGGAAGGGTGAGGGCGATTGGCGTTCGGTCGCCCTCACCCTCCCAGCCTGCGGCTGGGCCCCTCCCTCTCCCGGCGGGAGAGGGGTCATGGCTCAAGCCAGTTTCTCCAGCTCCTCGTCGGGGACGTCGTAGTTGCCCCAGACGGTCTGGACGTCGTCGTCTTCCTCGAGCGCGTCGATGAGTTTCATCAAGGTCGCGGCATCATCGCCGACCACGGTCGTTTCGTTCTGCGGTTTCCAGCCGAGCTTGACCGCTTCCGCCTCGCCCAGCGACGCTTCAAGTGCTTTGGCGACATCATGTAGCGAGTCGATCGAGGTCCAAATTTCGTGGCCTTCCTCGTCGCTCTGGACGTCGTCGGCGCCGGCCTCGATCGCCGCTTCCAGCACCGTGTCGGCATCGCCTGCCGAGGCGCCATATTCGATGAGGCCCATGCGGTCGAAGCCGTGGCTGACCGAGCCGGACGCGCCCAAATTACCGCCGTTCTTGGAAAAGGCGGTGCGGACATTGGTCGCGGTGCGGTTGCGGTTGTCGGACAGAGCCTCGACGATGATCGACACGCCGCCGGGGCCGAAGCCCTCGTAGCGGATCTCCTCGTAATTCTCGGCATCGCCCTTGGCCGCCTTGTCGATCGACCTCTGGATATTGTCCTTGGGCATCGACTGCGCCTTGGCGGCGAGCACCGCGGCGCGGAGACGCGGGTTCATGTCCGGATCGGGCAGGCCCATCTTCGCCGCGACGGTGATTTCGCGGCTCAGCTTGGAGAACATCGCCGAGCGCTTCTTATCCTGCGCGCCCTTGCGATGCATGATGTTCTTGAATTTGGAATGGCCAGCCATTTGAACCCCTAATACCCGCTATCCACTGACTCTTAGTGCAGACCAAGCGCGTTGCGATAGGTTTCGAGCAGAGCATCGGCCTCGTCGCGGGCGTGCTTCTCCATTTTCCGAAGGCGGACGATGGCGCGCATCGTCTTGGTGTCGTAGCCGTTGGCCTTGGCTTCGGCGTAGACGTCCTTGACGTCGTCGGCGATGCCCTTCTTCTCTTCCTCAAGCCGCTCGATACGCTCAATGAACAGCCGCAGCTGATCGGCCGCGACATTGCCTTCGCTCATTTAATCCGCCCTTCCGAATCTCATGGAGATGTCAAATTGAGGCGGTTCACTAGGCGAGGCCACGCGCTGCCTCAAGCCGGTTGAACGAGCCGATTCAGCCGCTATGGCGGGGCGGCTTGGGAGACTGGGGTGTTATGTTGAGACCGCGCGAACGCAAGGTGAAGATCCTGGCCACGCTGGGTCCTGCCTCCTCGACGCCGGAGATGATCCGGGCCCTGTCAGAGGCCGGCGCCGATGCCTTCCGCATCAACATGAGCCACGGCGCCCAGGCGGAGAAAGCCAAGCTGGTCGAGGCGATCCGGGGACTGGAGAAGGCGCTTCACCGGCCATCAACCATCCTGTTCGACTTGCAGGGTCCGAAGCTTCGCGTCGGCAAGTTCAAGGGCGGTTCGGCGGAGCTGATCAACGGCCATATGTTCGTGCTCGACCGCAAGAAGGCGCCCGGCGACGCGACCCGCGTCGAGCTGCCGCACCCGGAGCTGTTCGAGGCGATCAAGAAGGACAGCCGCCTGCTGATCGACGACGGCAAGGTGCGGCTCAGGGTGGCCGCGGTCGAGAAGGACCAGATCGCCGCAGTGGTCGAGGTCGGCGGCAAGGTCAGCAACAACAAGGGCGTCAACGTCCCGGACATATTGGTCCCGATCCCGGCGTTGACCGAGAAGGATCGCGAGGATCTGCAGTTCGCGCTGGAGCAGGGCGCGGATTTCATCGCCCTGTCCTTCGTCCAGCGGCCGGAGGACGTGGCCGAGGCGCGCGAGCTGGTCGGCGACAAGGCGGCGCTGCTGGCGAAGATCGAAAAGCCCCAGGCGATCGATCGGCTGGACGAGATATTGGAGCTGGCCGATGCGGTCATGGTGGCGCGCGGCGACCTCGGCGTCGAGCTTCCGCCCGAAGGCGTCCCGCCGCTCCAGAATCGCATCGTCGCGGCCGCGCGCCAGGCGGGCAAGCCGGTGGTGGTGGCGACCCAGATGCTGGAATCGATGATCGTGTCGCCGACCCCGACCCGGGCGGAAGTGAGCGACGTCGCCAATGCAATCTACGAAGGGGCTGACGCAGTGATGCTGTCAGCGGAGAGCGCGGCCGGCGCCTTCCCGATCGAGGCGGTGGCGATGATGGACAAGATCGGGCGCAGCGTCGAAGCCGACCCGATCTATCCGGCCCGGATCCATTTCACCGAGACGCCCGCGGAAGCGACCACCGCCGATGCGCTGTCGGAAAGCGCGGCGCAAATCGTCAAGATCATCGAGGCGCAGGCGATGGCCTGCTACACTTCCTCTGGGTCGACTGCGCGCAGGATTGCGCGGGAGCGGGCCCAGGTGCCGACCCTGGCGATGACCGCCAGCATGAAAGTGGCGCGGCGGCTGGGGTTGCAGTGGGGGGTCCACGCGGTTCACACCCGCGACGTCAACAATTTCGAGGAGATGGTCGGCAAGGCCAAGCGGATGCTGCTGCGCCACCATCTGGCCGAAGCGGGCGACAGCGTGCTGATCATGGCCGGCGTGCCGTTCAAGACCAGCGGCTCGACCAACGTCATCCATGTGGTGAAGATCGTCGGCGACGAGCTGGAGAATTATTCCAGCGGCTGAGCCCGGTCGAGCAGGCCTGGGATTTCAGCTGAGATTTCGCGGGCGAGAAAGCCGATCGTTCCGACCTTCCTCGCGAGCGACGCGCCGGCCTCACCGTGCAGCCAGACGCCCCACAACAGCGCGGTCAGCGGTTCGGCCCCGCGCGCCAGCAGGCCGCCGATGATCCCGGCGAGCGCGTCGCCGGAGCCGGATACGCCGAGGCCCGGGCCGCCGCCTTCATATCTCCAGGCCGAGCCGTCGGGAGTCACGACATGGCTTTGCGCACCCTTGACCAGCACCAGCGCGCCATAGCGCTCGGCGCATTCCAAGCCGCAACGCAGCGGGTCGCGGGCGACATCTCCCTCTTCGCAGCCGATCAGTGCCGCCATCTCGCGGTCGTGCGGCAGGAGAACGGGCGAGGGTGCCGAGCGGGCCGCGGCGGTGTGCGGCGGCAAGGCGTAAAGCATCGCGGCGTCCAGCTCGAGCCGCTCGATCGACGCATCCAGCAGCTTTCCGGCGAGCATTTCGCAGGCCTTGCCCTGCTTCATCCCCGGGCCGGCGACGACCGCGTCATATTCATATTCGTCCATGCGGGCCTCGATCTGCCTCACGGCCGCGCGGGAGATGCCGCCGTCGCGTCCCATGGCCGAGCCCATCACCATCGCCTCCGGCACGGCCGTCGCGATTGGAGCCGCCATCGGCTCGACCGTCATGATCCGAACTTTGCCGCAGCCGCTGCGCAGCGCGGCGGTGGCCGCGATCACCGCCGATCCGGGGGTCTGGTTGCTGCCGGCGATCAGCAGCAGCTTGCCGTGAGAGTCCTTGTCGCCCTCCTCGATTGGCGGAAGCGGGTGGCGCCGCAACTCGTCAAGGGTGAGCGATTTACAGCGTCTCATCGCGTCCCGGTCATCATGTCCGGCTCGGCGGTCTTCGGCGTTCCTTCCGTCTCCATCGGCGCGCCATGGTTCCACAGGGCCAGCCTGGGCACGCACAGGCCCTGGGCGTCGGGATCGAAGTCATAGGCGCATATGCCGCAGTTCAGGATCTCGGACTGCTTGTCGATGGCGAGGATCTGACCCTCGGTGAGCTCGTCAAGGATGTAGCGCATGCACAGCACGACCACCTGGTGGCAGACGACCAGGACGCGGCGGTCGGCATAGTGAAGGTTGATCGTGTTGAGCACCGATCGGAGCCGCAGGATGACGTCGGCCCAGCTCTCGCCACCCGGTGGGCGGTGGTAGAATTTGCCCATCTTCGCACGGTGCGCCGCCTCTTCCGGGAATTTCTCGCGGATGCCGCGGGTGGTGAGACCGTCGAACACGCCGAACTCGCGCTCGCGCAGTCGCTCGTCGAGGATGGTCGGCTTGGCTCCGCCGGCCAGCCCGCCGACGTCACAAATGGCCCGGGCCGTTTGCATGGCGCGGATGTAGGGAGACGAGATTACGACCTCCGGCTTCTCTTCGTCGGGAAGTGCAGCGAACCAGCGTCCCGCCGCTTCGGCCTGCTGATGGCCTAGATCGGAAAGCGGGACGTCGACGTCGCGAATGTCGAGGTCGATGATGCTGAGGCCGGCCTCGTGCGCTGCATCGCGCGCGACGTTGCCCTGGCTCTGGCCGTGCCGAACCAGATACAAGCGTTCGGGCCAATTCTGTCCGTGGCGCATCCCTGCCTCCTGTCGCCTTTCAAAAGCGCGAGCCGCCGCTTGGTTCAGTCGCCCGATTCACGGCGCGCGAATCCAACAGTTTGGCGCTTGCTCCATTGACTTGCGTTAATATTTTGTTAACTATCATCGATTGGCTTCATTGCAGCAGGGGGTGCAACGTGACCACCATCCAAGAAAGCCGTTCCAACAAGCGTTACCTTCTCACCGGAGGCGCCGTCGTCGCCGTCGCGCTGGCCGCCTATGGCCTCGGCCGGATCTACCCGCCGCTTGGGCC
>DASWTR010000189.1:0-4560 GCA_036402035.1 Sphingomicrobium sp. | reverse complement strand
CGGTGAAGGAGTGGATGATTTGCGACCGTTCGATCCACGTGCCGTGGCGCGCGCCATCGCGGGGCTGCCGGCATGAAGATCGATCAAAGCCGGGAGCCGACTGGGACCGCACGCCTCCTGATCGACATCGGGCCGCTGCTGGTCTTCTTCCTGGTCAATTTCTTCGCACCGGTGCCGAGCGCCATCAAGATTTTCGTCGCTACCGGGGCGTTCATGGCGGCGATGGTCGCGGCGCTCGTATTTGCCGCGATTCGCTACCGCTATGTCTCGCCTCTGCTGCTTTTCTCGGGCGTGATGGTGGTGATTCTCGGCGGCCTGACGATCTGGCTGCAGAGCGAAGTCTTCATCAAGATCAAGCCGACCATCTACTATACGCTGGTCGCGGCGCTGCTGGCCTTCGGCCTCGCAACGGGCCGCCCACTGCTGAAGCTGGTGCTTGGCAGCGCTTACCCGGGCCTGGACGAGGAAGGCTGGCGCAAGCTGACCCGCAACTGGGCGATCTTCTTCGCTGTGATGGCGGTGGTCAACGAAGTTGTGTGGCGCAACACCAGCACCGATTTCTGGATCAGCTTCAAGCTATGGGGCGCGATTCCCGCCACCTTATTGTTCGCGGTCGCCAATGTGCCGATGCTGATGCGCCACGGGCTTACCACGGACGATCCGAAACCCACCGAACCGGGGCCTGTCGAATGAGCGATCCTATCCTTTCCATCCGCGGCCTTCGCAAATCCTATGCGAGCGGAACCGAAGCGCTGAAGACGGTTGATCTCGACATCCGCCGAGGGGAGATTTTCGCCCTGCTCGGCCCGAATGGCGCGGGGAAGACCACGCTGATCAGCATCATTTGCGGCACGGTCACTCCGACCGCCGGCGAAGTGCTGGTCGACGGCAAGAATTGGCAGCGCCATTTCCGCGAGGTCCGTACTCGCATCGGCCTGGTCCCGCAGGAACTGACGATCGACATGTTCGAGCCGCTGATCTCGACCGTCACGTTCAGTCGCGGCCTGTTCGGACGGTCGCCCAACCCGGCTTACGTTGAGAAAATCCTTCGCGACCTGTCGCTTTGGGACAAGCGCAAGGAGAAATTGAAGGAATTGTCGGGGGGCATGAAGCGCCGGGTGATGATCGCCAAGGCGCTAGCCCATGAGCCCGACATATTGTTCCTCGACGAGCCGACGGCGGGGGTCGACGTCGAGCTCAGACGCGACATGTGGAAGCTGGTTCGTCAGCTGCGCGAGAACGGCACGACCATCATCCTCACCACCCATTATATTGAGGAAGCAGAGGAAATGGCCGACCGGGTCGGCGTAATCCGCAAGGGCGAACTCATTCTGGTCGACGACAAGAAGACGCTGATGGAGAAGCTCGGCAAGAAGGTGCTCAGCCTCGAACTGGCAGAGCCGATGGCTGCGATCCCCACGGCGCTCGCCGACTGGCGGGTCGAGCTTGCCAATGAGGGACGGACGCTGACCTATAGCTTCGACGCCAAGGCGGAGCGCACCGGTATCCCGTCGCTATTGAGCGCGATGCGAGACGCGGGGATCGCCTTCAAGGACCTCGATACCCGCCAGTCGAGCCTGGAGGACATCTTCGTCAGCCTGGTCCATGAGCAGAAAGCGGAGGCCGCGGAATGAACTGGCACGGGATCTGGTCGATCTACAAATTCGAGATGCACCGCTTTGCGCGCACTTTGTGGACCGGTCTCGCGGTTCCGGTGATCACCACCTCGCTCTATTTCATCGTTTTCGGCGCCGCGATCGGCAGCCGCATGAGCGAAATCAATGGCGTCGAATATGGCAGCTTCATCGTCCCGGGCCTGATGATGCTGTCGCTGTTCACCGAAAGCATCTTCAACGCCAGTTTCGGTATCCACATGCCGCGCTTCACCGGCACCATCTACGAAATCCTGTCCGCGCCGCTCAGCGCTTTGGAAACCGTGCTGGGTTATGTTGGCGCCGCGGCGACCAAATCGATGACCGTCGCACTGGTGATCCTCGCCACCGCCAATCTGTTCGTCGACGTCCAGATCGCGCACCCGCTGCTGATGCTGCTCTATCTGCTCCTGGTCGCAGCTACCTTCTGCCTGTTCGGCTTCATCGTCGGCATCTGGGCCAAGGGCTTCGAGCAGCTGCAGGTGATCCCGCTGCTGATCGTCACCCCCCTCACCTTCCTCGGCGGCGCCTTCTATTCGATCGACATGCTCGGCGAACCATGGCGGACGATCACCTACTTCAACCCGATCGTCTATCTGATCAACGGGTTCCGCTGGACCTTCTTCGGCACCGCCGACGTCCCGGTCGCGATCAGCCTTGCTGCGACGTTCGGCTTCTTCCTGCTCTGCCTCGCGGTAATCGCGTGGATCTTCAAGACCGGCTACCGCCTCAAGCAGTAGCCAATCGGCCGAGCACGGCGAGAGGATTGCGTAGCAATCATCGCGCTGTGTCGAAGAGACCGCGAAGGCCGGCCAGCCTGCCGCGCAGCGGACAGGACTGACGTCACGGGATTTGCTCCCGTGACGGCCCCTCCACCATCCTTCGGATGGTCCCCCTCCCCGTTTCCGGGGAGGATTTTAGGCAGTAATCGACGGCGCGGCCTCGGCGCTTTCGCGCTGCTCCTGGTCGGCGCGGCGGGTGCCCTCGCCGTCAAGGTTACGGGCGACGAAGTCCCAGTTGACGATCTTCTCCAGCACCGTCTTCACATAGCGCGGCCGCTCGTTGCGGTAGTCGATGTAGTAGGCATGCTCCCACACATCGATCGTCAGCAGCGGAGTCATACCGTGCGCGACCGGCGTGTCGGCATCGTGGAGCGATGTCACCTCAAGCTTGCCGTTGTTGAGGATCAGCCAACCCCAGCCGCTGGCGAAGTGATTGACGCTCTCGGTCGCCAGCTTGTCGAGCAGCTGCTGCTCGCCGCCGAAATCGGAGGCGATCATCTCGCGCAGCTTGCCCGACGGCCGGGTCGATCCCTCCGGCGCCAGGCATTGCCAGAAGAAGCTGTGGTTCCAGATCTGCGCGGCGTTGTTAAACAGCGGCTTGTCGCCCCGCTCGTGCGCAGCGCGGATCACCTCGACCAGCGACGCGCCTTCGAGATCGGTGTCGCCGATCAGCCCGTTAGCCTTGTCGACATAGGCCTTGTGATGCTTGCCATGGTGATAATCGAGCGTCTCGGCGGACATGTGGGGACCGAGCGCGTCGCGCTCGAACGGCAGATCGGGAAGCGTGAAAGCCATGGAATCGTCTCCGGCGGATTTGACAAGTGCCCCATGCCGTAACGCCCCTACGGCCCTCAGGCTCCGCACCTTGTCGCCGATGGGTTGCTCCCCACCCCCGGACGGTCGTAACACTACCGCATCGAAGCGGGAAACCCGCCGACCCAAGAGGGGGAAGTGATGGGCAAGTTACTTGAAAATCTGAACGTCGTGCTGGTGGCCGGATTGGTCCTCGCCATCGCGCTAATGGCCGGCTTCCATGCCGAAAGCTTGAGCGCCGAGGGCATCTTGCGCTGGCTCCACGTCTTCTTCGGCGTCACCTGGATCGGCCTGCTCTATTATTTCAACTTCGTGCAGATCCCGACCATGCCGTCGGTGCCGGCCGAGCTGAAAGCCGGCGTCTCCAAATATATCGCTCCGAAAGCGCTCTTCTATTTCCGCTGGGGCGCGGCGTTCACGGTCCTGACCGGCGCGATCCTCGCCTATGTGAACAATTATCTAGTCGAGGCGCTGACGCTGCAGCCGCAGGTGCGGCTGATCGGGATCGGCATGTGGCTCGCGCTGATCATGGCGTTCAACGTCTGGGCGATCATCTGGCCGAACCAGCAAAAGGCGCTTGGGCTGGTCGAGGCGGACGATGCGACCAAGGCCAAATCGGCGCGTACCGCCATGCTCGCCAGCCGCACCAACACGCTGCTGTCGATCCCCATGCTTTACGCGATGGCGACCTACCAGACGCTGGGCAGCTAGACCGCGAAACCGGGTCCGCCCGGCCTTAGGGCCGGCGGACCTGGAAGCGCTTCAGCTCGGCAACTGGCTCGCTCCATTTCGGCTCGAGCGACTGCGCGCGCTTGAGATCGTAATAGGCGGCCTGGATATTGCCGCTGTCTTCATACGCCATGGCGCGGACGAAATAGGCCAGCGCGGGACGCCGAGTCTTGAGCTCAAGCGCCTTGGAGACGAACGGCATTGCGGCAGTGCTGTTGCCGAAGCGCGCATGAATGACGGCCTTGTTGAGCCAGGCATCCGGTTCGGTCGGATCAAGCCTCAACGCCGTGTCGAAGTCGGTGTTGGCTTCCTTCACGTTGCCGCGGATCAGATAGAGGATCCCGCGATTGACGTGGGTCGCCACGCGATCGTGATGTCCGAGCCCTTCCTCGGCCATCGCCTTGTTGCAATTGTCCATCGCGGTGCGGCTTGCATCGCGATCTTCGGCCGCGCGCCAGCAACTCTCGGCGAAACCCGAACCTATCGAGATAACGGATGCGGAAGCCGACACTGGAAAAGCGGCAAGGGCCACTACGGCCAAAGGTGAGATTCTCATCGTAGACCTCCCGACCTAAGCGAACGAA
>DASWTR010000188.1:0-2252 GCA_036402035.1 Sphingomicrobium sp. | reverse complement strand
CGGCCGCGAGATCGTTTCGACCGAGGCCTGAGCGGCGTTAGCGGCACGAGGGCGCCACACGCATGGACGTGAGCCCGCGCATCGCGATTGACGCCATGGGGGGAGACATCGGCCCGGCAGTCGTGCTCGCCGGGATGGCCCGCGCGCGCCGCAAGGACCGCTCCCTCTCCTTCGATGTTTACGGCGATGAAAGCCTGATCGCACCGGAGCTGCAGCGCCACCCGGCGTTGGCCGACGCGGTTACCATCCACCACACCACCGACAGCATCGACGCGTCGGAGAAGCCGAGCCAGGCGATTCGCCGTGCCAAGACCACCTCGATGGGCATGGCGATCAACGCGGTGAAAGAAGGCGTGGCCCATGCTGCCTTGTCCGGCGGCAACACTGGTGCGCTGATGGCGATGGCCAAGCTCGCGCTCCGTACCATGCCGGGGATCGACCGCCCGGCGCTGGCCGCACTGCTCCCCACCCTTGGCAATACCGACTGCGTGATGCTCGACCTCGGCGCCAACACCGAGTGCGATGCGCAGAACCTGGTCCAATTCGCGGTGATGGGCTCGGCCTATTCGCGAACCGTGCTGGGAATCGCCAAGCCGCGGGTCAAGCTGCTCAACATTGGCACCGAAGAGCTCAAGGGCACCGACGAGCTCAAGGAAGCCGCGGCGCTGCTCCGCGAAGCCGACTATCTGCCGATGCGGTTCGATGGTTTCACCGAGGGGGACAAGCTGTCGCGCGGCGACATCGACGTGGTGGTGACCGACGGCTTTTCGGGCAACATCGCCCTGAAAACCGCCGAGGGCACCGCCCGCTTCGTCACCGACCTGCTGCGACGAGCCTTTACTTCGTCCCTGCGGTCCAAGGCCGGTTTTGCGCTGTCCAAGCCGGCACTGCAGCTATTGAAGACCCATCTCGACCCCAACAACCATAATGGCGCGGTCTTCCTCGGCCTCAACGGCCTCGTGGTGAAGAGCCACGGCAGCGCCAATTACAAGGGTGTCGCCAAGGCCATCCGCGTTGCCGCGTCGATGGTCCGCAACGACATCACCCGCAAGATTGCCGACGACCTCGACAATTTCCGTGCTCATGCCTTTTCCGGGGAAGCCGCCGAATGACCCTTCGATCGGTCGTCAAAGGTACCGGCTCGGCTCTGCCTCAGCGCCGCGTCGACAATGCCGAGCTGGCCGAGAGGGTCGAGACGTCCGACGAATGGATCGTCGAGCGGACCGGAATCCGCAGCCGCTATGTCGCCGCCGACGGCGAGACCACCGCGACACTGGCGGTCGAGGCCTGCCGCAAGGCGCTTGAGGCCGCGGGACTCGACCCGAACGACATCGGCCTGATCGTGCTCGCCACCGCGACCCCCGACCAGACTTTCCCCTCGTCCGCGACCAAGGTCCAGGCGCTGCTGGGCATCGAAGATTGCATCGCCTTCGACGTCCATGCGGTGTGCACCGGCTTTCTTTATGCGCTGACCGTCGCCGACTCGATGCTGCGAGGCGGCAATGCCAAGCGGGCGCTGGTGATCGGGTCGGAAACGTTCAGCAGGATCCTCGACTGGGAAGATCGCACCACTTGCGTGTTGTTCGGCGACGGCGCCGGCGCGGTGGTGCTCGAGGCCGAGGACGGGGAGGCCGGTATCCTGTCGACCAAGCTCCATGCCGACGGCCGCCACAACGGCCTGCTGTTCGTCGACGGCGGCCCATCCACGACCGGCACTGTCGGCAAGCTGCGGATGAAAGGCCGCGAGGTGTTCCGTCACGCGGTGGTCAACCTCGCCGATGTCCTGGCCGAGGTCTTGTCGGAAGTGGGCCTCACCGCCGCGGACATCGACTGGGTCGTGCCGCATCAGGCCAATGCCCGGATCCTCGACGCCACGGCCAAGAAGCTCGGCCTGCCGCCCGAAAAGGTGGTGGTGACGGTCGACCGCCACGCCAATACGTCGGCTGCCTCCGTGCCATTGGCGCTGGACGTCGCGGTCCGTGACGGCCGCATCAAGCGCGGCGACCTGTTGGTGCTGGAAGCGATGGGCGGTGGATTTACTTGGGGGGCGGCGGCGCTTCGCTATTGATAGCCAAGGAAAAAACGGCAAAGAGTCGAATTGCCGACGGCCGTGCTTTGCGATAGCGTAACGACCGATCGGATAGGCGCTAAGGGGGCGGAGATTCTTAATATGGCAGACGCTGGTGTCGCTCGTTCGACGGAATTGCATGCGGGCACGCTGACCCGCGCCGACCTGTCGGACATCGTCCACA
>DASWTR010000187.1:0-3755 GCA_036402035.1 Sphingomicrobium sp. | reverse complement strand
CTGTCCGGTCTGCCGCCGCCGCCAAAGAGCTTCATCCTCTACTTCGTCGAAGGGACGACCGACCTGACCCCGGAATCCCGGCCGGTGCTGGACGAGCTTCGAGCCGAGGTGGCCCGGCGTCCCGGCGTTGACGTGGAAGTGACTGGCCATACCGATACGGTCGGAGATGCGGACGACAATGACGCACTATCGCTGCGCCGGGCGGAGCAGATCGTCGGCCTGCTGGCCACGGTCGGGATCGACCGTTCGCTGATGACAGCGGTAGGCCGGGGGGAGCGCGAGCTGCGGGAGCCCACCGCCGACAAGGTCGAAAGCGCGATCAACCGCAGGGTCGAAGTGCTGGTTCGCTAGACCGCGGCCGGCTTCCGGTAGCGCAACGCCATGATCGTGAGGTCGTCGGTGGGATCGGCATGGCCTTCGAAGCGACGGACATCGTCGCGGATCGCTTCGCACATCGTGCGCGCCGACAGCTCGACGGCGGCCAGCTGCTCACCGATGCGGTCCCGGCCATAGAGCGCGCCCGACCGGTCCTGCGCCTCGGTGATGCCGTCGGTCACCAGCACGAGCGTTTCCCCACCGGCAAGGGTCATCGTCTCCACCGGATAAGCATATTCGACCATGCCGAGCGGTGGTCCGCCCTCCAGGCTGCAGCGGCGGACCGTTCCATCCGTGCCGATGACATAGGGGTCTTCGTGGCCTGCACAGACCAGGCTGACGACCCCGCTGCCGAGGTCGATTTGCCCCACGATCATGGTCACGCTCATCGCCTCCTCGTTGCTGCGCATCAGGTCGCGGTTGATGGCGTCAGCGGCTTTGGCGAGTTCGCCCTGTTCGCGGCATAGCGCTGACGACAGCAAGGCCTTGGACATGGCCATGAACAACGCGGCGGGAACGCCCTTGCCGGTCACGTCGCCGATCGCGAAGCCGATCGTATCCGGCCCGGTCCGCACGCAATCGTAGAGATCGCCGCCGACCGACCTCGCCGGCTCCAGCAGCGCGTCGACCTGCAATCGCGGGTCGATCTTCGCCAGGCTCGCCCGCGGCGGCACCATGCCCAGCTGAATATCCCTCGCCGCCTGAAGCTCGCCCTCGGCTGCCGCCGCGACGACCCGCTCCTGGATCAGCGCCTCGCGCAGCCGTTCGCGCTCCCGGCGCGCTTCGCCGAACAGGCCGATCACGACGCCGGCCAATGCGCCGCCACCGACTAGCGCAGGCCGGATAGGATCGAGCAGCAGGGATTCGCCCTGGAACAGCAGCCAGCTCACGACCGGCAATGCGGCGAAGGCAGGCACCAGAAGCAGCCATCCGCGCCGCAATCGGCCGGCGAGAATCAGCGCCAGCAAGGCCAGCGCCGCTCCCACCGCCCACTCCACCGGTCCGGCCCAGGCCGGCCGGTGCAACCAGCCGCCCCTCAAAATCGCATCGATCGCCTGGGCCTGGACCAGCAGGCCATAATCCTCACCGGCCAGGGGCGTCGCGACGATGTCGGCGGTGCCTTCGGCGCCGAGTCCGATCAGGACGATCTTGCCTCGAAAAACATCCTTGGGGACGCTCCGCCCGAGCACCCGTTCGGCGGAGATGATCGCGGGCGGGGGGAAGCGCCCGAAATGCAGCCGCATCCGCGCCTGGCGATCGACCGGAACGGTTCGGTCGGAGACGGTCACGGAAGTCGGAGTGGCGGCGATCCTCTCCGCGCTTAGCCGGATGCGGGCCATCTCCAGCGCTAGTCCGGGCATCGCCTGGTCGCCGACGCGTCCGACCATCGGGACCGAGCGGATCACGCCGTCGCGATCTGGCCGGCCATTGATCAGGCCGTGGCCGAGCGCCGTATCGTCTATTTCCGGGATCGAGGCGATGATGGCCGGCCAGCTGTCGACCGCCGGCGGCAAGCCACCGCTGATCGGCGCATCGACCGCGGCATTTTGCCCGGTCGCGGCGTCGGGCGAGCTTCCCGCCCGCGCCAGCACCACCGGCGACTGGCCGATCACCTGCCCGAACAGCTGGTCCATCGGCTGCAGCGCGGCCACCTCGCTCGCCGCCTGGGCACCGAGCTCTGGGTAGAATTGGAGAAACAGGTCTGGGCGGATTCGATCCGGCTCGGGAAAGATCATGTCGAAGCCGATAACGCTGGCCCCCCCGGCGGCGATCTCCTCGGTCAGGCGGGCGAGATAGTAGCGCGGCCAGGGCCAGGGCCCTACCGCCTTGAGGCTCTCGCCGTCGATCATCACGACCCGCACGTCGCTGGCCGCCAGCTCGCGCGGGGCGAAGCGCTGCCAGCGATCGAACAGCGCCTCGCGCGACCGCTCGCCGGTAGCGAACGAGATCAGGACCGCGATCAGCGTCAGCAATGCCCAGGCCGCCCACACACGGCGGCTGCGGGGGAACGGCCTAAAGACGGATTTCCAGCCCGTCATAGGCGCATAGGACTTCGAGCGCGCTGCCCTCTCGGGTCAGCTCCTCGTAACGGATGCTTTCCTGGTGCATCCGCTGGATATCCTCGTCGTCATAGGTCGGCTCATGATGGAACAGGGCGAGCCGCTTCGCCCCGGCGTGATGGCACAGGTCGATCGCCACGACATTGCTCGAATGGCCCCAATCCTCCTTCATCGAGACGCTGTCGGCGAGCGAATACATGGTGTCGGCGATGACCAGGTCGGCGTCGCGGAAGAAGGTGATGAAGGCCGCCTCGTCCTTCATATTGTCGGCCTTGTGCTCGCTGTCGGTGCTGAACACGACCGTGCACTCGCCGTCATCGGTGAAGCGGTACCCATAGCTGTCGTGAGAATGCTGCTGCTTCTCCGCGACCACGGTCAGCCCGTCGACCTCGATCGGCTCGCCCGGCGTCATGGTCACGAAGTCGATTGATGCCTTGAGCCAGTCGAACGGCACCGGAAAGGAGATTTCCTCCTGCTGCCGCCGGAGCGCCTCCTCGGCATCGGGGTGCGCCGAATGGATGCGGATCTTCGCCCCGGGGTCGAACGCCGGGACGAAGAAGGGGAAGCCCATGATATGGTCCCAGTGCAGGTGCGACTGGAAGAAATTGTAGATGCGGGCGTGGCCGGCGGCGCAGCGCCGCATCGCGCTGAGGCCGAACTCGCGCAGCCCGCTGCCCATGTCGCAGACGAAGAAGCTGTCGCCGGCCTCGATCTCGACGCAGGCGGTCGCGCCCCCGTAGGTCCCGCTAATCGCGAAATCGAGCTCGCGGTCGATAAAGGTGCGGGCCTCATCGGCATTCGAAATCGAATGGCCGTTGGCGGCCACCAGCGCCCGCGCGACCTTGGCCCGTACCGCCTCCGCCCCCAGCGCTACCGGCAGCGAGCCGCGGGTTCCCCAGAAGCGGACCAGCATCCTGTCGCCCGCCCGAGTCACCGGCCGGTATCGACCGTGTCGCTGACGTGGAACAGCCGGTCGTAGCGGCTGATCGCCAGGATCTCGCGCATGATCTCATTGGGCGCGGCGAGGGTGATCGAAATGCCGGATGCCTCGGCCTGCTTCTTCGCCATGGTCAGGACGCGAAGGCCCCGCGAGGACATATAGTCGAGGTGGGTAAGGTCGAGCATCACTTCCGACTGCTTGCCCGCGGCCGCCTGCTCAATCGCCTCACTCATCCGTTGGGCGAACTGCTGCCAGCTTGCCTCGTCGACCCTGCCATGCACCGCCGCGACCAGAATTCCGTCCGCGAGCCGGCAATTGATCTCCATGCACCACCCCCTGCGTTCGGCGATCCGGCTGGTAACTTTTCTTTTACCCGGATC
>DASWTR010000186.1:0-3807 GCA_036402035.1 Sphingomicrobium sp. | reverse complement strand
CAGCAGCACGAAGATGAACTCAACGAACCAGTAGCCGGGGCGGAGCTTCACCGGCTCCAGCTGAGCACGCATTGCCTTGGCCTTCGACGAGTCGAGCGACCAGCGGAGCACGCTCATGTAGCGGTCCATCAGCCAGCCTTCGCCATGCGCCTGATGCCCGTGGGCTTTAAGGAAATAGGCGGCGATCAGCGGCGTGATCATTCGAGCGACGAACAGGCTCATCAGCACCGCGAGCACGACCGTGTAGCCGCAATTCTTGACGAACTGGCCGGAGATGCCGGGCATCATCGCCACCGGCAGGAACACCGCGACGATCGACATGGTCGTCGCCAGCACCGCCAGGCCGATCTCGTCGGCCGCGTCGATCGACGCCTGATAGGCGGACTTGCCCATGCGCATGTGCCTGACAATGTTCTCGATCTCGACGATCGCGTCGTCGACCAGCACGCCGGCTACCAGACCGAGTGCCAGCAGCGACAGGGAGTTGAGCGTGATCCCCATCAAATCCATGAACCAGAATGCCGGGATTGCGGAGAGGGGGATGGCGACGGCGGCAATCAGCGTGGCGCGGATGTCGCGCAGGAACAGGAACACCACCAACACGGCCAGCACGGCGCCTTCGACCATCGCCAGCATCGAGCTCGAATATTGCTGCTTGGTATAGTCGACGCTGGTGAACAGCTGGGTGAACTTGACGCCGGGATTCTCCTTTTCAATCGCCCCGAGCACCTTCATCGCCTCGTCGTAGACCGTGACGTCGGACGCGCCCTTTGCTCGGGCAACGGAGAAGTTAACCACCTGGGCGCCCCGGATCTTGCCGATCCGCTGCTGCTCGCCATAGCTGTCGCTGACGCTGGCGATATCGGCCAGCTGGATCGTTCGTCCGCCCGGAAGCTGGATCTGGGTCTGCGACAGCTGATAGGCGTCGGCCGCATTGCCGAGCACGCGTACCGACTGGCGTGAGCCAGCGATCTCCGCCCGTCCACCGGCCGCATTGACGTTGAGTTGGCGAAGTGCGGTGTTGACCTGGGATGCGGTCACCCCAAGCGATTGCATGCGCGCGGGATCGAGGATCACTCGGATCTCGCGATCGACACCACCATTGCGCTCGACCTGGGCCATGCCCTCAATCGCCAGCAGCCGCTTGGCGACCGCGTCGTCGACGAACCAGCTCAGCTGCTCGATCGTCATGTCGGGCGCCCCAACCGCGAAATAGGCGATCGGATTGCTGGAGGTGGTTTCCTTCTCGACGAACGGCTCGAGGATTCCGTCCGGGAGCTCGCCGCGGATCTGGTCGATCGCGTTCTTGACCTCATTGACCGACTGGTTGACGTCGGTGCCAATCTCGAACTCGACCACGGTGGTCGAAGAACCCTCGTTGGCGGTCGAGCTGATACTGCGCACGCCCGGCAGGGTTCGGACTGAGGACTCGACCAGCTGGGTGATCTGGTTTTCGATCTCGGTCGGCGCGGCGCCGGGTTGGCTGATGCTGGCGATGACAACGGGGAACTCGATATCCGGGTTGTCCTGAACGTCCATCCGCATGAACGCGACGATGCCGGCCAGGGTCAGGCCGATGAACAGCACGATCGGTGGAACCGGGTTGCGGATGCACCAGGCTGAAATATTCTTGAAGTTCATGCCTTTTGTCCCAATCCGGCCGGTCTAGTTCTTCTGGCGCTGCGGGCGGACCTTGTCGCCCGGGTTGAGGAAGCCGCCGGCGCGCAGGACGATCATCTCGTTGCCGCTGATGCCCTCGACCACCGCGATTCCGGCCGGGGTCACCGTGCCGGTCTTGACCGCCCGCCGCTCGGCCCGGTTGCCCTTGCCGACCACGTAGACGAAGTTGCCCTTGTCGTCGCTGAGGATCGCCGATTCCGGCAGTACCGGGGCTTCCTGCGATCCCGCGACGATGCCGACCGAGGCGAATCCGCCCGGCCGCAGCGACGGGTCATAGGCCAGCGCCACTCGGGCGATACCCTGCCGGTTCTGCATGTTGACGACCGGTGAGATCTGCCACACCGATCCGGCGAAGGTTTGGGTCGATCCGACCGGCGTAACCGTCGCCGGAGAACCGACCCGCAAGGTCTGAAGATCGGCTTCGCTCAGCTGGGCCTTCAGCTCCATTTCGCCGCCCCGCGCAACGCGGAACAGGGCGCCCGATCCCGGGCTCACCACCTGGCCGGGCTCGACATTGCGTTCGAGGACCAGGCCGGCGGCCGGCGAGCGGATGTCGAGCCGGCCAACGCGGGCACGCATTTCGGCGAGGTTCGCTTGAGCGACCCTGACGCGGGCATTGGCTGCGTCGCGCGTTGCCCGCTTGCGGTCGAGGTCCGCCTTCGACACAAAGCCGCGGCCGACCAGCGCTTGGCTGCGCTCATATTCGTTCTGGGCCAGCGCGGCGTCGGCTCGTGCCACCTGCACCTGCGCCGCCATCTGCTGGATCTGCTGTGCCTGGACCGACCGCTCGATCACCGCCAGCGTCTGCCCGGCCCGGACCCACTGGCCGGGCTGGACTAGCACGGCGGCGACCATGCCGCCTTCGCCAGCGACTCCAACCGGCATGTCGACTCGTGCCGCCAGCGATCCGGTCGCGGAGATGGTCCGCGCCACCTGGGTACGGCCCGGGACGACCACCGTCACGGTCGGAACCTGGCCACCGCCTGGTCCGCCGCCCGGTCCGCCAGCCGCTTGCTCCTCGCCGCCGCCGGACAGCAGCATGAAGGCGATCAATGCAGCCGCCAGCACCGCGACCGCGGCGATGATGATGTTCCGACGCCGCTTCGACCGGTCTACAACGACCAGCGTATCGGAGCTGGAGAAACTGGTTTCCCGGTTCATAAGCCGCATTCTTCCCGCCAATCGTAACAAGCCGCAGCGATCGCAGCTGCCGCAGCTGTATTACGCAAATAACTCACCGCGCGCAACTGCACCCCTCGACGTTTCGGTGCAATGGCTTTTTCTACGAACGGCGGCACCGGTTACACCGACGCGCGTTGTTGCAAAGCTGAAACGAGCGTGGTCCAACAATGATGCGGCGTTTACCACAGGGAGGTAGGAAGGGATGATCGAAAACTACGGGATCATCGGCTGGATTGTCATCGGCCTGCTGGCCGGGGGGATCGCCAAGCTGCTCATGCCGGGGAAGGACCCTGGCGGGTGCGTCATCACCATCTTGCTGGGCATTGCCGGGGCTTTGCTAGCCGGCTTCATCGGCAAATCGATCGGCTGGTATGACGAGGGTGAGGCCGCCGGCTTCATCGCCGCCATTATCGGCGCCTTCCTCATTCTGCTGATCTACCGCCTCGTGCTGCGCCGCCGCGCCTAACGGCTGGTCGTTCATATTCGGGCCATCGCCGCCGCACCAGGCTGCGGACGATGGCCCTTTTTTGTCGGGAGAAGTCCATGCGTAACTTGATGATGAGCGCCCTGCTGGTCGGCGCTGCGATCGCTCCGGCTGGCGCTATCGCCCAGGTGCAGACCGTGCCGGTCCAGGTCCCGCTGATCAGCGGCACGCGGCTTGACGTCAGCGCGACCGGCGAAGTGACCCGCGTCCCCGACGTGGCGATCATTTCCGCCGGTGTCCAGACGCTGCAGCCGACGGCAACCGCGGCGATTGAGGAGAATGCAGCGCGAATGGAGCGGGTCCGCGCAGCGCTCAAGCGTGCTGGGATCGAGGACCGCGACATCCAGACGTCGAGCATCAACCTCAACCCCGAATATCATTATGACCAGAACCGGCCGCCGCGGTTGACCGGTTACCGCGCGACCAACACGGTCAACGTCAAGTTCCGCGACCTGAAGCGG
>DASWTR010000185.1:0-1628 GCA_036402035.1 Sphingomicrobium sp. | reverse complement strand
AATGTCCTCGAGTCCTTCGATCGGGACGTGCCGGTGCGATCGCCGGAAATGATCGACCAGCTTGTAACGGGCGATCGCGAACAGCCAGGGCGTGAAGGGACGGTCGCGGTCAAAGCTGGCCCTGCGCTGGTGCACGGCGATCAGCACTTCCTGAACCAGGTCCTCCTGGTCGGGATTGCCGGAACCGATGCGCCGCGCAAAGAAGTTCATCAGCAGCGGGCGGATGGCGCGAAGCAGGCGCGAATGGCTGGCAGCGTCCCCATCGAGCCCAGCCAGCATCAGTGCCCTGAGTTCGGCCTCGCCAGAACCCGACGGGGCTGCATGACGAGCTCGCTGAACGGCGGCACGCTCGTGTCCCGAGATGCCTGGAAGGGCAGCGCTGGTCTGGCTCGACATCGTCTATTCTCCTGCCTTTCGGCCTGGGCCGGCTGGGTCTCGCCGGCAGGAGTTGATGGTCGGTCAGGCGTGCGCTCGCCGCCATTGCACATAGGTTTCGATATACATTGATATAGTCGCTCGCCCCGCGGCGCTTATCGACAGCGGCGGTTGGCCACGACGCAGCCGGCGAAACTCCCTGCATTCCGGGAACCGGGTTTGGCTTAAATGCTCGCCTTATTGCTCCCCGGCCGCGTGCGCCGGCTGACATGCAGGGCCGGCATGAAGTGGTCGCCGCGCTTTCCCGCGGCGGCGTTGTTGGTTCCGGCCTCCGGCCGGCGGGGTGGGCGTCGCTCCCCTCTAGGCCCGCCGCGGCGTGCCGCAAGCCGGGCTAAGGCCCGGCTCCTCCACTTCGTTGCGGCCTTTCAGGTGCGGCCCGCCTCATGCCGGCAGGCCTTCCGGTCCGCTCCTTGCCGCCCACCCCGCCTTTCTGCGGCCGGTGGCGGTTTTTTGAAGGGAGAAAGGACCATGGAACTTCGTCATATCCATATCGACAATCTGACTGTCTCGACCGCCAACATGCGCGGGAAGGGGAAGTCTCCCGACCTTTCCAATATTCTCCCATCCATCCGCGCGCGCGGCATTCTCGTTCCGCTGATCGTTCGGGCGATGGCGAGCGGCAAAGCCGATGCGGTGGGAAGCGCACCGCAAAGCGGCGCGGGGGACCAGGCTGTGCCGGGCGAAAACGCGGTGGAACGCTACGAAATCGTCGCTGGAAAGCGCCGCTATCTGTCGGCGGTGGCCATCGCCGAAGAATTGGATGCCGCCGGTGACTTCGATGCCAAAGCGGAAGCGGCGATGCTGCCCTGCGCGGTGATCGATGCGGGCGACGACGCGGCGGCGCTGGAAGCCTCGCTGATCGAGAATATCGCCCGGCTCGATCCGGACGAAGTGACCCGCTGGGAGACCTTCACCCGGCTGGTCAAGGAGGGGCGCAGCCCCGAGGACATCGCGCTAACCTTCGGGCTGACCGAGCTTCAGGTGAAGCGAACCCTGTCGCTCGGCAATCTGCTTCCGCGCATCCGCAATCTCTACCGCTCCGGCGACATCGATGCGGTCACCGTCAAGCATCTGACGCTGGCCAGCAAGGCCCAGCAGAAGCAATGGCTGGCGATGCTGGACGACCCGAACAGCTATTGCCCGACCGGCTCGCAGTTGAAGGCATGGCTGTTCGGCGGCATGTCCATTCCGAC
>DASWTR010000184.1:0-1532 GCA_036402035.1 Sphingomicrobium sp. | reverse complement strand
ACCTGGCCCATCGGGACGGTGAGATGCGGATAGCCCGCCATCGCCGCGAGATAGCCGCCACCGCCGCCCGGATATTGATCGCCATGGACCGCGTCGATCGGCCAGGCCGCGGACACGGTCGGGCCGATCAGTGCGTCGAGCTTGTGGGCCTTCAAGAGCCGGTCGATGCCATTGGTGCCAGCATAGGCGATGCCGTAATCGCGCGCCTTTTTGTATTCAGGATCGTCGAGGCCCTGGGTCTTCTCGGCCTGCTCGAACAAATCCTGGCCGAACAGCGCCAGCTCACGCGGATTTGCCTTGTTGAAGGCGATGACGTCGGCCAGCGTCCGCGTCGTCACGCTCGGCGGGGTGTTGGCGAGATAGGCGTTGAGGCCGGCCTTGAACTCGGTCAGCAGCACCAGCAACTGCTTGGGTTGCTCCTTCGGTCCCCCGAATTCCTTGATCTCGACAATCTCGGCGCCATAGGCGCGCAGGACCGTCAGCGCCCGGTCGAGCGCCGGATCGGTGCCGAAGCCGGAAGCGAAGCGCATCACGCCGAGCCGCTTGCCCTTGAGCGAACCGGCATCGAGCGCGGCGACATAGTCGGCCTTGCGCCGGTCGGCTTCGGCAGTCGCGGGGTCGGCGGGATCGGTGCCGGTGATGGCGTTCATCAGCTCGGCCGCCTGGCGGACGGTTCGGGTCATCGGCCCGGCGGTATCCTGGGTGACGCTGATGGGCACGATGTGGGTGCGGCTGACCAGGCCGACGCTGGGCTTGAAGCCGACGATGCCGTTGGCCGACGCGGGGCAGCTGATCGAACCGTTGGTCTCGGTACCGATGGCATAGTCGACGATCCCTGCCGCGACCGCCGCGCCGGATCCGGACGAGCTGCCGCACGGGTTGCGGTCGAGGGCGTAGGGGTTGCGGGTCTGCCCGCCGACCGCGCTCCAGCCGGAGATGCTGCTATTGTCGCGGATATTGGCCCACTCGCTGAGGTTGGCCTTGCCGACGATCACCATGCCGGCGGCGCGGAGACGGGATACTAGCGGCGCGTCGCGGTTGGTGACATTGTTGATAAGGGCCAGGCTTCCGGCGGTGGTCGGCAGCGGCCCGGCCATCTCAATATTGTCCTTGATCAGGATCGGCTTACCGGCGAGCGGGCCAAGAACGCCCGACGTTTGGCTCCGAGCGGCCTGATTGGTCCACGTCCAATCAATCGCAATGACCGAGTTCAATTGGTTGTCGACTTGGTGAAGGCGGGAAATGGACGCAATCGGGTCCAGATTTGCCGGTCGCTGACTTAACATTTCGGGAGACGGCGGAACGCTCGTCCACCCCACTGTCGCGTCCGCGCCGTTCTTGGGGATGGCCATACATGCGGACAATAGAACGGTCGTCACAAGCACGCTCAATCTGCCGTTCGTCATGGAATAGCGCCCCCTTCGTCGAACCTGCCGGCCCAGTCATGACAGCTTCATCTTTTCCCCGCCAGCGGGGAGCGACATTGCTTTTCCATAGTTTCGGACAGTTCATGACCCGCCGCATCCCCCTCT
>DASWTR010000183.1:0-4211 GCA_036402035.1 Sphingomicrobium sp. | reverse complement strand
TGCGGAGAAGGTCGCCGATCCGATGGCGTGGATGAGCGCGGGGGCAGAGGCCTGGTCCAAGGGGCTGGAAGCGTGGAGCCAGATGCTCGGCCAATACACCCAGGCCGCGGAGCAGAAGGACAAGCGCTTCGCCTCGCCCGAGTGGCGCGAGGACCCGATCTTCGACACGGTCCGGCAAAGCTATCTGGCGATCAGCGAGAAATTGCTCGGCACGGTCGAGGAGATCGAAGGGCTCGACGAGGCGGCGCGCAAGCGTCTGCGCTTCGCCACCCAGAATTTCGTCGACGCGATGAGCCCGGCCAATTTCGTTGCCACCAACCCGGAGGTGATGAAGCGGACAATCGAGACTAAGGGCGAAAACCTGCTCTCGGGCCTCAAGAACATGCTCGACGATATTTCCAAGGGGAAGGTGACGCAGAGCCCCGAAGGCGCGTTCGAGCTGGGTCGGGACCTGGCGACCACGCCGGGTAAGGTGATTTATGAGACCAAGCTGTTCCAGCTGATCCAATATTCGCCAACCACCCGCGAAGTGCTGGAAACGCCGTTGCTGATCTTCCCGCCGTGGATCAACCGTTTCTACATCCTCGATCTGACGCCTAAGAAAAGCTTCGTCCGCTGGTGCGTGGAGCAGGGCGTGACCCTGTTCATGGTAAGCTGGAAATCGGCCGACGAAAGCATCCGCGACATCATGATGGACGATTATGTCGCCGCGCAGGAGGAGGCGATCGATACCGTTCGTGACCTGCTCGGCGCCAAATCGGTCCATACGATCGGCTATTGCGTGGCGGGGACCACGCTGGCCGCGACGCTGGCCTATCTCGCGGCGGAGGAGAAGGCGGACAAGGTCGCCAGCGTTACCTTCCTCACCGCACAGGTCGATTTCGAGGACCCGGGCGATCTGAAGATGTTCGTCGGCGACGAGACGATGAAGACGCTGCAGCAGCTGACCGCCGAGACCGGTGTGCTCGACGGCCGGGTGATGGCTGCGACCTTCAACCTGCTGCGCGGCCGCGACCTCATCTGGAACTATGTCGTCAACAATTATCTGCTGGGGCAGGAGCCGACGCCGTTCGATCTGCTCCACTGGAACAGCGACGTCACCAACCTGCCCGGCGAATGGCACCGCGATTATCTCGACCGGCTCTATCGCCAGAATCTGATGGTAAAGCCCGGCGGCATCAGCGTGAAGGGCGTGCCGATCGACCTCACCAAGGTCGAGACGCCGGCCTATATCCAGGCCGGCCGGGAGGATCACATCGCCCCGGCGCCGAGCGTGTGGAAGCTGACCCATATCCTGAAAGGGCCGAAGCGGTTCGTGTTGGCCGGTTCGGGACATATAGCCGGCGTGGTGAACCCGCCGGACGCCAACAAATATCAGTACTGGACCAGCGACGAGCCGGCCGCGACCCTGCAGGAATTCATCGCTTACTCGACCGAGCACAAAGGCAGCTGGTGGCCCGACTGGATCCAGTGGCTGAAGGGGCTGGGCGGCGAGACGGTCAAGGCGGAAGGCGCGCGAATCCCGGGAGAGGGCAGGCTCAAGGCGATCGAGGATGCCCCTGGCCGCTATGTCCGAACCCGCTGAGCTGACCATCCGGCTGGCGAGACCCGACGAGCGGGACGAGCTGGAAGAGCTGCAACGCCGCGCCTCGGCCGCCCTCGACGAATATCGCGAGCAGCTGCTGGCCCATCCGGACGCCATCGAGCTGCCGCTGGAGCAGATCGAACAAGGTGCGGTGATCGTCGCCGAGCTGGACGACCGCATCGCCGGTTTCGCGGTGGTGCTGATCGGCGATGACCACGCCGAGCTCGACGGCCTGTTCGTCGAACCGGAGCTGTGGCGCAATGGGATTGGTGCTGCCCTGGTCGACGTCGCCGTGCACGAAGCCCGGCGTCAGGGCCTCGCGATGATGGTCGTCGCCAGCCCCACAGCTCGCGAATTCTACGAGAAATGCGGCTTCACGGTCGAAGGCGAAGCACGGACCCGATTCGGTCCGGCACTAACGATGTCGCGCTAGGCCCTCCCAAGCCACGACCCGGATCGCCGATCGTTAGACCGTCGCGATATCGGGCGCGTCCTCGGCCTTCATGCCGACGACGTTGTAACCGGCATCGACGTGGTGAACTTCACCGGTGACCCCGCTCGCCAAATCGCTGAGGAGATAAAGTCCGGCTCCACCGACATCCTCGATCGTCACGTTCCGGCGCAGTGGGGCGTTATATTCGTTCCACTTCATGATGTAGCGGAAGTCGCCGATGCCGCTGGCCGCCAGCGTTTTGATCGGCCCGGCGCTGATCGCGTTGACGCGGATGCCTTCGGGGCCGAGGTCGGCGGCGAGATATTTTACGCTGGTCTCCAGCGCCGATTTGGCAAGCCCCATGACGTTGTAATGGGGGATGACCTTTTCGGCGCCATAATAGGACAGGGTCAGCAGCGCGCCACCCTCCTTCATCATCGCCTTGGCCCGCTGGGCGACGGCGACGAAGCTGTAGACCGAGATGTTCATGGTCAGCAGGAAATTGTCGAGGCTGGTGTCGACGAATTTCCCGCGCAACTCATTCTTGTCGGAAAAGCCGATCGCGTGGACGACGAAATCGAGGCTGTCCCAGCGCTTCCTGAGTTCGTCGAAGGTGCGGTCGAGCGCGGCCATGTCGCTGACGTCGCAAGCGACCAGGAGGTCGCTGCCAAGCTCGTCGGCGAGCGGGCGCACCCGCTTCTCCAGCGCCTCGCCCTGGTAGCTGAACGCCAACTCGGCGCCCTGGTCGCGAAGCGCCTTGGCGATGCCCCAGGCGAGTGACCGGTCGTTCGCCAGGCCCATGATCAGCCCGCGTTTGCCCGCCATCAACCCTGCGCCCATTCCTGTTCCCCTTTTCCTTCGCGCTGATCGTCGCGCGTCAACTCTTCGTCCGGGGCCGGCTCCACCACTGGCAGCTCGGCTTCGTACGGCCCGTCATAATGCTCGCCCCTTAGCGCCTTTCCGCCCGGCTCGACCAGTGCGGCGTTGAGCTCCGCGCCGGCGACGACGCCGAGGCCGACGACAAAGAAGAACAGCAAAGCGACCATCACGCCGGCGAGGCTGCCATAGGTCAGCTCATAGCCGCCGAACAGGCCGATCACCCAGGGCAGCAGCTCGACCGTCGCCAGCCACCACAGGGTGGCAACGAACGCGCCGGGCCATTTGCGACACTCGATCACGCGGTACCGCGACGGGGTCAGCGCCAGGAAGATGATGTAGAAGGTGGCGAACAGGGTCAGCGCCGGCGCGATGCGGTAGAAGCCGAGATCGCTGGCCAGGCCTTCCGAACCCGGCACCTTGGCGACCACGAACTGATGCACCGACGACAGGACGACGCTGACCGCGAAGGCGCCAAACAGCAGCACCACCGAGCCCAGGATCAGCGCCATCGCCGCCAACCGATATTGCCAGAAGCTGGCCGAATATTTGACGCCATAGGCACGGCGGAGGATATCGCGGATCGTTTCGATGAAGCTGGCCGCGGTCCATAACCCGACGATCGCGCCGAACCACAGCAGCCCGCCCGACCGACCCTGCAGCACCTCGTCGATCGGGCCCTCCAGCACCCCGCGGACGCTCGCTGGCAAGCGGCTGAGGATGGCGGTGACCGCAAGGGCGGTATCCTCAGTGAGACCCAGGACCCGCGCCACCGCCGCGGCCAGGATCAGGAACGGGAAGATCGCCAGCAGCGAGAGATAGGCCAGGTTGCCGGCATGGATGAAACCATCGTCATAAAGGCCGATGCCAACCCGCTTGGCGATGACGAAGGGCCGGATTTCGCGCCTCGCCCGCTCGATCGCCGCCTTGCCGAAGCGAGCCCGCATCCGTGCCAGCCGCTTGCGTCGCGCCTCCGGCGATTGAGGATGAAATTCCTTCATTCGGCGGCGCTATCTCCGGCCCACGCCTAGACCCCGAGCGAGGCGCGGGGATTGCCGCCACCGTCCCATTGCTCGGCGAAGCGGCTCAGCGCCTCGTCGTCCTTAGGAACGTCGACTGCCAGCTGGACCATCAAATCGCCGCGCTGCCCGTCCTTGCCGGTGAAGCCGCGCCCCTTGATCCGTAACACCTTGCCCGAGCTCGAGCCCTTGGGAACGGTCAGCATAACCGGTCCTTCGGGCGTTGGCACCTTCACCTTCGCACCCAGCACCGCCTCCTTGAGCGTGATCGGCAGGTTCAAGCGGATATTCTTGCCGT
>DASWTR010000182.1:0-8622 GCA_036402035.1 Sphingomicrobium sp. | reverse complement strand
ATGCTGATCGAAGCGCGCGAGCGCGGCTTCGGGCACGCCGCGGCGGAAGCGGCCGCCCTGCTGACCGAGCGAGGGCTGGGCGGCAATGATCCCGACCTGGAGGTGCGGCATCGGCGATGGCTGTCCGACCGTTCGCCAAGGGCTCAGGCCGCAAAAAGAATGGCGGATCGATGGACTAGAATGAGTTCCCCGGCGAAGGCCGGAGCCCAGGGCGATGCGTTAGCAGCGCCTTTCGGCGCTCCTGGACCCCGGCCTTCGCCGGGGCACAGCTTAGCGTCAGCCATCGCACTCGCCTTCCCCGATCGACTGTCTCGCCGCCGCGATTCCACCGGCGAGCAGTGGCAGTCGGTCGGCGGGCGCGGCTTCCGACTGGATCCCGCTTCGCCCCTGGCGCGTAGTGAATGGCTAGGGGTCGCGGAAGTCGCTGGCGCGGCTTCGGGCGCCCGGATCCTGTCGGCAGCGGCAATCACGTTGGACGAGGTCGAAACGCTATTCGCCGACCAGATCGAAACCTACACCGAAGTCCGCTTCGATCCCGCGACGGCGGCGATCAGCGCGACCAAGGGTCGCCGGCTGGGATCGATCAAGCTCTCCTCCGCGCCCGACCCGCGGCCCGACCAGGCGGCGATTGAAGCCGGCCTGATCGACGCCGTGCGGCGCCATGGCCTTGCGATCCTGCCGTGGGGCGAGGCCAGCCTCGCGCTGCGGCAGCGCGCTGCATTCGCCGCGCAGCATGATGCCTCGATACCGGACCTGTCCGACCAGGCGCTCGCCGCTACGCTCGACGAATGGCTCGGACCGTTGCTGCACGGCAAGCGCCGGCTCGACGCGCTGAGTCCCGGGTCGCTTCACAATGCCCTTCAAGGAATGCTCGGCTACGAAGCCGGCCGAGCGGTCGATCGGCTGGCGCCGAGCCATTTTGCTTCTCCCGCGGGGTCCAGCCATCCCATCGATTATTCGGCGCAGGGCGGTCCGACGGTCGAGGTTCGGGCGCAGGCGCTCTATGGCCTGAAGGATCATCCAATGGTTGCGGGTGGGCGCGTGCCGTTGACGCTGGCCATCACTTCCCCCGCCCACCGCCCGATCCAGACCACCAAGGATTTGCCCGCATTTTGGGCCGGAAGCTGGCGCGACGTGGCCAAGGAAATGCGCGGCCGCTACCCCAAGCATCCCTGGCCCGATGATCCGGCGGCCGCCGCTCCGACGCTTCGCACCAAGCGCGCAAGCTCTTGATTCCGTCCCCCGCTTCCGCCAATCGCCGCTCATGACCGTCGCCCGCATCGTCGAAGAGCAGCGCAAGACCACCCAGTCCGGAAAGGCGCAGGATGGCCGCTGGACGCTGGAGTTCGAGCGGCAGGAGCCGCAACGGCCCGATCCGCTGACCGGCTGGAACGGATCTGGCGATACCAAGACCCAGGTCCGGCTGCGCTTCAACAGCAAGGAAGAGGCGCTGGCCTATGCCCAGCGCAAGGGCTTCGACGTGCACCTGGTCCCGGCACCGCCGGTGGCGATGAAGATTCAAGCCTATGCCGACAATTTTCGATAGGCGTTAGCCGGTATCGCGCGTTCACGGCCTGACTCCGTCAGCCCGTTCCGCGCTCCTTGAGGAAATGACTGATCAGCGGCACGGCGTTGCTGTCGTAGCTCGCCATGACGTTGCGCGGCACTACAAAGTCGAAATGGGTCAGCAGTCGCTCCCCGTTCCAATAGTGTAGCGCATAGGCCGGCGGGTCGCCGATGATCAGCGGCCGCCCGTCGGGATGCTTCGGATCGATGTCCTCCAAGTCCAGCGCGAGCCATGGCGCCGTCGAGCAGCAAACGTTGAGCGGCTTACCGGCGAACTGGGTGGCCATTGGCCGATGGACATGGCCCGCGATCATGCCGACCACCTGCTTGGCCGGCCGTACCACCTCTTCCAGCCGCTGCACCCATAGCTCGCAGCTGAGCGCGCTCATCCAGTCGATGCCGGTATCGACCGGCGGATGGTGCAGCACGATCACCGTCGGCATGTCCTTCCGCTCACGCAACTTTTTCTTCAGCCAGGTTGCGCGCCGCTCGCAGATCATGCCGCCGTGGCGGCCCGGATCGAGCGTGTCGAGCACGATCCAGCGCATGCCGCCATGGTCGAGCTTATATTGGACGAACCCATTTTCGTCGGTCGGCACGTCGGGAAGGACGGTGCGGAAACCGGCGCGGCCGTCATGGTTGCCGACGGCCCACAGCACCGCGCCGTCCCATCGCGCGATCAGCGCGACCATGTGCCGATAGGAGTCGATGTCATCAGGCCGCTCGACCAGGTCGCCGGTGACCAGCAGCAGCGACGGCTTCGGCCGCATCGCGTTCAAATGGTCGATCACCGAATTGAGCCGCCGGACATTGAGCTCGTGCGGATTGTCGCGGTCGAAGCCGATGTGCAGGTCGGTCACCTGGGCAACCAGGATACCGTCGATCGATGGTCGTTTGGCCAAGCCGCCCCCCTTACCCAAGGCTTGCGACAGCCAGGTCCGGCTTGTCCAGCCCTTTCATAATCCAGGTTATGATCGCGCTTGCCAGCCGTAACCGGTTCGGCGACAAGGGGCGCGCCGAAGCCAGGGGGGAAGCTGCGCCAGTCTCGTATTGCGCTCGTCGTCGGAACGCGTCCGGAAGCGATCAAACTTAGTCCGGTTGCCCATGCGCTGGCCGATCTCGGCGAGCCGCCCTGCCTGTATGTCACCGGCCAGCATCCTGGGCTGGAGCTGGTCGATCATCGGCTGGAGGGATTCGCGGCGATTCCGCTGAATTGCCCAGGCCAGCCGGACCCGATGCTTCACGCCGACCTGGTCCGCTCCTCCCTGAAGCGGTTGCTGCCGATCGAGCGACCGGAATTGCTGCTGGTCCAAGGCGATACGTCGAGCGCGCTCGGCGGAGCGCTGGCGGCACGGGAGGTCGGCATTCCGCTCGCCCATGTCGAGGCGGGGCTGCGCACCTACGATCCCAACCTGCCCTGGCCCGAAGAGGAGAACCGGGTCACCATCGATCGGCTGTCCGACCTGCTGTTCGCGCCGACCAGCGGCAACGCCGCCAACCTGCGGCGGGAAAAGGTGGCCGGACAGATCCGCGTAACCGGCAACAGCGGGATCGATGCGCTGGCCGAGCTGGTCGGCCCGCTGCCGGTACGGCCGCGCCGCCGCTGGCCGTGGCAGCCGTTCCGCCTGCTGGTCACCTGCCATCGCCGCGAGAATTGGGGCGCCGGCCTCGACGGCGTCGCCAAGGCGATGCTGGCGCTGGGCTCGCGGGTCCAGGTCACCATCCTCCTGCCGCCCAACCCGACCGTGACCGAGCGCATGACCCGCTTGCTCGGTCCGCACCCCGGCATCCGCCTGGTCCCGCCGCTCTCGCACCCGGCGACGATCGAGGCGATGCGCAACGCCGACCTGCTACTGAGCGATTCCGGCGGGATGCAGGAAGAGGCCCCGGCGCTGGGTATCCCGCTGCTGGTGCTGCGCGACAAAACCGAGCGGCCTGAGGGCCTGCTGACCGGAACCAGCGAGCTGATCGGCACCGACCCTGATCGGATCATCGAAGCGGTCGAGCGGCTGCGCCGCGACCGGGGAATGTTGAAATCCATGCGCCACCCTTCGCTGCCGTTCGGCGACGGCCAGGCGAGCTCGCGGATCGCCCGCTATTGCCTGATGTTCCTGGACCAGGCCGAAGAGGTGCGCGAAAGCCGAATCGCCTGATTGACTAGCGCGGAAAGAGCCACCATATGCGCGCCCTTGCCGCCATGGCCGTGGCCCCTTCGTCTAGCGGTCTAGGACGTCGCCCTCTCACGGCGAAAACACGGGTTCGAGTCCCGTAGGGGTCACCAGCCGCCTGCCAGGCATCTTGCGTTTCTCTTCGTATCAATCTGCCTTTCCTGACAGCGCCCATCGCCGCACTCGCCGATACTCGCTTGCCTGCGTGCGAAATTTGCACTTGCATTCTATATAACAGCCACGTTATATAACTTCTATGTTAGATACCGTTGCAGTTCCCGACCGGCTCGATGCCACCTTTGCCGCACTGGCCGATCCGACGCGCAGGGCAATTCTTGGGCGGCTGGCCCGAGGCGAGGCCACCGTCCTCGCGATCGCCCAGCCGTTCGCGATGAGCCAGCCGGCGGTGTCGCGGCATTTGAAGGTGCTCGAAGCCGCGGGGCTGGTCGAACGGCGGGTCGAGGGCAACACCCGGCCCTGCCGGATCGCGCCGGCCGGGCTGAAGGAGATCAACCGGTGGCTGGCGGCGCTGCGAACGTCGCTGGAAGCCAATTATCGGCGGCTCGACGAATTGCTGGCTGAACAAACTCAGAAGGAAGAGGAACAGAAAAATGACCAAGATGACGCTTGAAACCGAAGGCGACCGGCAGGTGGTCGTTACCCGCCGTTTCGCCGCGCCGCCGGAAGCGGTGTGGAACGCACATACCGATCCGAACCTCATCACCCGCTGGCTGCTTGGGCCGGACGGCTGGTCGATGCCGGTCTGCATCGTCGAGCCGCACCCCGGCGGGAAAATCCGTTACGAATGGTCGGACGGGGCCGGCAACGGCTTCTACCTGACCGGCGAGTTCGTCGAACTGAATCGCCCTAACCGCATCGTTCACATCGAGCGGATGCACCTGCCGGACCCGACCCCCGACAACCGCGTCGAAACCGAATTCCGGCCTGACGACGGCGGCACGCTGATGGTGATGCGCATGACCTTGCCCGATGCCGACACCAGGGCGGCAATGCTGGGTTCGGGCATGGAGCATGGCATGGAAGCGAGTTACGAGCGGCTCGAAGCGATGCTGGAGCCTCAGCGGGCCTGACGACAAGGTTACCCTTGTGCAGGTATGGGGAGGCGACGCGAAATTGGGGGCCCCGCGCCTCCTCCCCGCCAATGCCAGCTCGCCCCTCTCCTGGCGAACGGTGCGATTGGTACCCAGTAACCGGGGATGTCTATGGTTACCGGTACATATTAGGTCGGCCACGCCGAATGCGGCTATCAAAAGATCAAGGAGGCTCGAGCGCTAGGTGTCACTCGGCGTCAGGTCATCGGGCCGGCTACCGTCATTCCAACCAGTCGCTTTCGGACTTGCGGTCGCCATAAGGCAGCCGGCCAGGACCAGCGCCGTGATCGCAAAGGTCCATTCGGTCAAACTGGTCGGATCCTGGATCAGCCGCGGCAGGTGAACAACCGGTATCCATGACAAGTAGACCAAAGCGACAATTGCCGCCGCGGCACGGCGCCACTGAGACGAAACCATCGCCACACCCGCCGCCAGCTGAACGGTTCCTGTCACCGCGGGCCATAGGTCGCGCATCGGCAGCCACGCCGGGATCATCGACGCGATCGCGTCACGGTAGAGGAGATGAATAGCCCCGAACAGTAGCAGCGCAATGCCCCACGCTGCCGGCAGCAGAGCCGAACCGATGCGCCGCCCCGCACCCGTGCCCGTCAGAAGCCAGCATGCGAAAATCACGAGCTCGGCGAAAGGCACCCCCGCCGGCAGCACAAATGGCGAGGTGGAAACAGCCGAGACGAAAGCCAATGCCGCCCAGCCAGCCCAGAATGCGGTCAGCCCGGCGGCTGCCCAGCCGCGCCTGCCGATCAGCAAGGCCAACGCGCACAAACTGAGGAAGAGGCCCGTCAGCCGTGCCGCGCCCGGGGATAGCTCAAGTTGGTGAAGTTCGGGAAGTGGAGCGGCAAATGCGATCTGTACCAATCCCAGACCGAGCATGCCGGCCGCGGCAAACGCATTGCCTGTCGACGTCCATCGCTCGACCGGAGCCCGCCAAGCGCCGGATTGCTGCAGCAGCGTCCCGGCAGCGGGCGGGCTGGTCACCGTTACCGAATCTGCCATGACCGGCCCCCTTCAATCCGCTGCAGCAGCGGAAAGGGGACAGCGTCGCGCACGGCAAACCTCGTCGCTGTCAAATTCTTGCGATTCAGTTGCCGCAGGCTTCAGACCGACAGCTTTGGATCGCCTTCCAGCACGCGCTGCTCAAGGCGGGGCCGCTCGCCCGCTTTCCACAGATTGGCCCGGTGGGACACGCGATAGACAATGGGTCCGCCGTCGGCGGAGGGCGAGCGATGGATGGGCCGCGGAATGGCCACGAACTCGGTCTCGATCGCGCCGCTGGTGACGGTCACCGTGGAATAGCCATGGCCTCCCATGTCGATGAATTCGAGATGGGGTGAAAGGTCCGGGTTGGTCACCGCGCGCGCCCGCTCGATGTCTCCCGTTCGGGCATATTCCAGCGCGCTTTTGACCCCGCGGTGAAGCGTCAGGTTTACCGTTGCTTCGGGCTTCGCACTGCCGTCGCGATCGGCCAGATACAGCGGCCGCAGGGGATGGTCCTTTGGAAAGCCATGCTCGAGCGCTTCGACCAGGCCGGGTGCGGAAAGCGATCCGGTAACAAACGCGACGCCGACCGGCTCGAAGCTGGCTGGCGGCAGCGCCTTCGCCGCATAGCCCGCCCAGAAGCTGTGCCGGTCACCCGCGACGGTCGCAAAGCCAGTCACGCCACCCGCCCGGATCGCATCGTAAATTTCCGCCCGCTCGGCCCAGGCGCCGCTCAAATCGCCGCCGCCGAAGCCGGCATAGCCGCTCCCCGGCCAAGGAACAGTCAGGCCGTCCGGCAGGTTCTGCGGGTCCGCACGCCAGTCGAGCGTGCCGCCCGACGATCCCCAGATTTTCCACGTCGCATTCGACGAGGTCAGCCGCTGCTTCAGCCATTCGCGCTGTTTGCGTCCGTACAATGTGTAAGACGGGCTATCCTTGCGGAAATTGGGAATCTCGATGGCGCCGACCTTGATCGTCGCGGGCGGATTGCCACGGCCAAAAGCGCGGCCCCCGTCGATGACCGCCATCGCCTCCTCTGGGTAAAAGTTCGGAAACTCCCTCGGTTGAAGCGCGTCAGCCTCCGACCGACCGGTCTGTTCCTGCATCCGATAGCTATGCTGGTCTGTGATGATCAGCTCGACGTTGCGACCGTAGCGCAGCGCGCGATATACGGTCAGGCTGTTGATCGCGGCGAGATTGTTGGGTTCCATCCCCAGGCCCTCATCGTCCAGCCGGTCGATCGGCGCCGTCTTCACTCGGGGACCGTCAAACCGGTCGAGATTGGGTCCTGACGATTTGCGCACTCGCGCCGGCTGATATTCGAACCAGGCCTGGTTGGCGGCGACCCGCAGCTCCTGCGCGGGTTCCGGCCCCTTGCCCAGCAGCACGTTGCTCTGCCAGCCCTGCCAGGAGAATTCGTGATTGTCCCAGACCGGAATAAACGGGAACCGGGCGCGCGCATCCTGGAGATCCGGATCGTGCAGGTGGGCGCGATAGACGAACCGGTAACCCTCTAAGGTCGTCGGCACATGGAAATCGCGCACCTTCCGGGCATCGGGAATCTTGCCGATGTCGAAGATCGTGCGGTCGTAGCGGGTTTTGACCTCGTCCGGATATTGGACGACCTCATAGATGAAGTCGCCGAGGTGCAGCACGAAGCCGAGCTGATCCTCCGGCGCCGCGCGCTCGTCCTCCCAGATCATTCGGCGATAGGCATTGAGCTTGCCTTCGTTTACCGTCTGGCAGGAGACGAAGGCGAAACGGACCTGGCGCGCGTCGCTGTCGGCCGGAGCGGTGATGGTGCGTCCGACCCGGCTGCCATTTCCTTCGCTGTCGGTGAAGCGATACCAATATGTTCGTGCCGGCTTCAGGCCAGCGGCCAGCACACGCGCCGTCCAATCCGCTTCCGCAAGGATAGTGACCGGCGTAGCCGAGACGATCCGTGCGAAGGCTGGGTCCTCGGACACTTCCACCATCAGCGTGGCGCGATCACGGCCTTCGAACGGACGGCGAGTCCACAACATGACACTGTCGGCGGCAGGATCGCCCGAGGCCACGCCTTCAGGATAAAGATCGCGCCGTTCAGTCCAGTTAATTCGCGACGGCCTCGCTTGTCCTCCCGACCATGCCAGGTTCGCGCCAATCGCGGCGGAGACCGCCAGGAAATCGCGACGATTGAGCCGTCCGCTGTTCGTCCGTGATTCCGCCATTCGCCCTCCTAACGCCGCAGTTCTAAACTTGATGCCGGGGACGGCCGTTGCCGCTACCACGAACCTATCATGGGAAGGCTAGCGGTCGGCGACTGAATCAGGATCCACCAGCGCGCCGATCAGCGCCTGCCGAAGCCATTCTTCATACTTCTGACCCGTCCAGCCGCCTTCCACCACCAACATTCGATAAACGTCACGGCTGGTGTACATCCACAAGATCCGCCGAGCTTCCTCCAACGTAAGACCAGCGCGCGCCTTGCCGGCGCTGAACAGTCGCTCGACCCGGTCGCGTTGCATCTCCAATCGTAGCCGGTCGAATTCCATCTCCAGTTCCCGCAGCAAGCGGGAGAAACCGGAAATCTGCCGAACCAAGCCAAGATCGTTGCGCTCGCTTTCGTAGATCGCGCGCGACACCTTTGGCGTGAGGAGTATGAGCTCGATTGGGTCATCGGTGCTGTCCAGGATATCCCGCGCCGCCTGGAACTGGCTCCCGAAAAGGGCCTGCTCCATCAATGCCCTTAGAATTCCTTCCTTTGAACCAAAGGTTGCGAAGACGGTCGATTCCGCAAC
>DASWTR010000181.1:0-1510 GCA_036402035.1 Sphingomicrobium sp. | reverse complement strand
GGGTGTGTCCGGTACGATCGTCGAGGTGCGCGTGTTCAATCGCCACGGCATCGACATCGACGACCGTACCCGCGCCATCCAGAGCGAAGAGAAGGAGCGGCTGAAGAAGGACGCCGACGACGAAAAGGCGATCCTCAACCGCGCCACCTTCGCCCGCCTGTCGGAGATGCTGATCGGCCAGGTCGCGACCGCGGCCCCGAAGAGCATCAAGAAGGGCTCGACCATCGACGAGGCCGCGCTTGACGCGACCGAGAAGCACGACTGGTGGAAGGTCGCCGTCAAGGACGACAAGCGCCAGGCCGATCTCGAAGCGCTGAAGGCCCAGTATGACGAGGCGATCGCGGTCATCAACCGCAAGTTCGAGGACCGCGTCCAGAAGGTCGAGGCCGGCGACGAGCTCGCCCCGGGCGTGCTCAAGATGGTCAAGGTGTTCGTCGCGGTGAAGCGCAAGCTTCAGCCGGGCGACAAGATGGCCGGCCGCCACGGCAACAAGGGCGTCATCAGCCGCATCCTGCCGCAGGAGGACATGCCGTTCCTCGAGGACGGGACTCCGGTCGACATCGTGTTGAACCCGCTGGGCGTGCCGAGCCGCATGAACGTCGGCCAGATCTTCGAGACCCATCTTGGCTGGGCCGCGCGCGGCCTGGGCAAGCAGATCCAGGAGATGCTGGAGGGCATTCACGCCCGCGGCGCCGAGCTGGCCGGCAAGGACGCCAAGGAAGTCCGCGCCAAGCTCAAGGACATCTACGGCGAGGCCTATGCCAAGGACATCGACGCTCGCAGCGACGAGCAGCTGATGGAGCTGGCGCAGAATCTGGTCGGCGGCATCCCGATGGGCACCCCGGTGTTCGATGGCGCCCGCGAAAGCGACGTCTCGGTGATGCTGGAGAAGGCCGGGCTCGACAAGTCGGGCCAGGTGACGCTGTACGACGGCCGCACCGGCGATGCCTTCGACCGCAAGGTGACCGTGGGCTACATCTACATGCTGAAACTCCACCACCTGGTCGACGACAAGATCCACGCGCGCTCGATCGGGCCTTATAGCCTCGTCACCCAGCAGCCGCTGGGCGGCAAGGCCCAGTTCGGCGGCCAGCGCTTCGGCGAAATGGAGGTGTGGGCCCTGCAGGCCTATGGCGCCGCCTACACGCTGCAGGAAATGCTGACCGTGAAGTCGGACGACGTGATCGGCCGGACCAAGGTCTACGAAGCGATCGTCAAGGGCGACGACACGTTCGAAGCCGGCATCCCCGAAAGCTTCAACGTGCTGGTCAAGGAAATGCGCTCGCTGGGCCTCAACGTCGAATTGAATTCGATCGAGGACGAGAGCGACGAACCGACCGCCATCGCCGCCGAGTAATTGATTCCCTCAGCCCCTCCCCGCGGGGAGGGGATTGGAGATTGTAAATATGAACGAGCTGACCAACTTCGCGAACCCGGTGGCCAAGCCGGAAATCTTCGACCAGATCAAGATCGGCATCGCGTCGCCCGACAAGATCCGTTCCTGGTCGTT
>DASWTR010000180.1:0-9444 GCA_036402035.1 Sphingomicrobium sp. | reverse complement strand
CGGCGACGAATGGGTGGTCGCCGCGCTGTCCGAAGCATTTGGTGCGCAGGCCAAGGGAAGCGCGCGCAGTTCTGGCGTATTGGAGAAGGCCAAGCTGCTGCTACACTCGCGCGAAGGCGAGCGGCTCAGCCTGGAAGAGGTTGCCCGCAACGTCGGCGTGAGCGGTATCTACCTCACCCAGGAGTTCACCCGCGTCGAGGGCATTCCGCTCTACCGCTATCAGCTGCAGCTAAGGATGAACCGGGCACTGCTCGAGCTTCCCCACTGCGAGGATATCACCCGCCTGGCGCTCGACCTCGGCTTTTCGAGCCACAGCCATTTCACCTCGGCCTTCCGGCGCCATTTCGGCATTACGCCGTCGGACTATCGACGCGGCCGCAGCGTCCCCAAGCCGGCGCTCGACCGCCACCTTCGAGGAACAGCCGCCACCGCGCTCAAATGGGCAAGCTAGTCGAGGCGACTCCCGACCGACACCGCTGCGGGACGACCGTTCGACGGAACGCTCCCCGGACCTCACCGATGCGTCGGCGCTTTAAGTTGATGATAGCGCCGGCTGGCAGATATTGGCCTGCCTGAACGCAGCTTGGCAGCCGCTCGAGCATTGATGCAATCGCGCAAAGGCGAGCGCTTTTCGCTGACGAGCCTTTGCCGACATTCGGAGCAGATCGATGCAGGAATCTTCCTCTATCCGCCCCTCGGAGAATTGGGCGCGCCGTTTGCGGCAAATCGGACGTGGGCTGGCGTTGGCGGGGGTGATCCTCCCGCTCCTCCTGATTGGCGGAATGAAATTCACCCAGGTCGAAGTGGAAGCATTGAAGCCGATTATCGGCGGGACGCCCTGGCTGGCGTGGCTCTACCCCGCGCTCGGCTTCAATGGCGCATCCTATCTGATCGGCGTTATCGAGCTGACCGCAGCGCTGCTGCTGATCCTATCGCCCTGGGTCAGATGGGCCGCCATCTTGGGCGCGGCCCTGGCTGCCTGCACTTTTGCGGTCACCTGCTCGATCATGATCGCATTGCCAATCTGGGAACCGACGCTTGGCTTTCCCGCCCTTTCGGGTGGCGGGCAATTCCTGATCAAGGACGTGGCGTTGCTGGGCATCGCGCTCGTCCTGCTCGGTGAAGCGCTCGGCGGCGAACCGCGAGCCTAATGGCATTAAGATCGTTATAGCGCGGTGCTTCCACCTTCGGCGATGATCGAAGGCGGGACATGACCGAATTCAGATCCATGTCGGGTATCGACCAGCTTCCTCCTCGCGAGCGCGAGGTCGCCAGGGCTGTCTACCGACTGACCGAGGCCAGTGCCGCCGAAGTCTGGATGGAGGTGCGGGGCGCGTCCAGCCACTCCGCGGTCCGGGTCATGCTGTCCAGACTCGTCAAGAAGGGCGTCATCAGCCGGAGCAAGAGCCTTGGCCGGGTGACCTATTCGCCGACGCTGATCACCGACGGCGTCAAGCAGGCGGCGGTCGTTCGCCTGCTGGAAAGCTATTTCGACGGCTCGCCTGAAAAATTGCTGCAATGCTTACATGCCGAGCGCAGCCATTCGCCTCGCTGTTGATCGCCTAACCTGACCTCGTAAATCCCGCCTCAGGCGGCGTCAGGACCAGGCCGGCCGCGCCACTCGGCCAACGAAAGCTCGAGACGAACGTCATCGCGCCACTCGTTCCCGACCAGCAGGGCTCGTTGCTGTCGCCCCGTCTCGATAAATCCAATCTGCGTGAGCAGCCGCAGCGACGCTGCATTTTCCGGGTCCACCTTGGCGAGCACTCGATCCAGCCGATGGACGGTAAAGGCGCGGTCGACGACCGCCTCGACCGCTTCCGCCGCCAGGCCCTTGCCCCAATGGTCCCTGGCGATCAGGAATCCGATCTCCGGAAAAGCCGGAAAGCCCGCCTTCCCGATCACCCGCCCGCTATGCTCGATAACGAAATCCTCGCCGGCACCTGGCGCGATCGTGAGCCGCCGGGCGAGCCACTCGCGAGTCTGGCCGATGGTGTCATGCGGGAGGGTTGGCGCGAATGCCATCACCTCCGGATCGCTCAACATGCGATGGAAGTCGTCCAGGTCATGCTCGCGGAACTCCCGCAGCACCAGGCGGGCCGTTCTGATCGGAACTCCTTTTCCCGCAGTGCTCAACGTGGATTGCTCTCAAAAGGCAAAGGCGTGAGCCTGGGCCAGGCGCCCTCGTGGGCAAGCAGCGCCTCCTTGCGCGCAATGCCGCTCCCGTAACCGGTCAGGCTGCCGTCGGCTCCGATGACCCGGTGGCACGGGATGATCACCGGAATCGGATTGCGGCCGTTCGCCAAACCGACGGCGCGCGCCGCTCCAGGCCGGCCAATCGATGTCGCAAGCGCCCCGTAGGAGATGGTCGCTCCGGCGGGAATCTGGCGTAGTGCCAACCATACGCATTGGTCGAAATCCGTGCCGTCGGGCGCGACCATGATTTCATCCAGAGCGTCCGGACGGCCCGAGCGGTATCTTCGGAAAGCATCGGCAATGGAGGGCGGCACGGCGGCCTGGCGGAATACGACGCCGGGCCGACTCCGCGTGAGAAGGGTTCGGGATGAGCCTGTGAAATCGGCCGCGATCACCGCCTCGTCAGTCCAATAGAGAGCCAGCGGACCCGCTGGTGTCTGGACCTCTCCGTGTGAAATATCCATGGCCAGCGTCCTGCCTCTGGGCTGCGATTAAACGCTATCATGAAGCAAGGGTCAGGCCCCGCGCGGGATCTGGATCGAGCAGCCTTGAAAACTCGATAGCCGGTCACCGGCCGACGGGCGCAAATAGGCCGGTGGACAAGAGGGGGTTACCGATGGGAAAATTCAACCGTCTTGCCGGCATCGTGGCCTTGGCCGGGGCGAGCGCAGTCGCAGCGGCGCACGCCGAAACCGACGCGCAGGCCGTCGCGCGCCTCGACCTCGAATATCAGGCTGCGGTCAAGCGCAACGATGCCGAGACTATGGACCGTATCCTCCATCCGGAGTTCATCCTGGTGCGCGGCAACGGCCAGACCGTGTCGCGAGAAGCGATCATAGAGGCGGCCCGGAAAAAGACGATCGACTATGAAGTGCAGGATGAAGAGCCAGGCACCCAGTCGGTCCGGGTTTATGGCGACGCCGCCGTGGTCACCGCGCTGCTCAACATCAAGGGCCGGATGGAAGGCGGCGAGCTCGAGCGTCGCGTCTGGTTCAGCGATACTTATGTGCGCACGCCGCAGGGCTGGAAATATGCTTTCGCCCAGGTGTCGCTTCCGCTGCCCTAGAGCGCGCCGCGAGCCTGCATCTGCCGATCCTTAACATCGCGATAGCGGGCGGAGGCGATCGCATAGTTCATTGGCTTTCCAATTATATGGGGTTTGGAAAAGTCATGGAAATAACTGACCTTCCGACGCGGGAGCAGCAGGTCGCAAGGACCGTCTATGACCTGGTCGAAGCCAGTCCCGCGGAAGTCCGGAAAAGCCTGCCCGTGCGTCTCAGCCTGTCGGCTGTCAGGACCATGTTGTGCCGACTGGAGTCCAAGCAGGTGGTGCGCCGGCGCAAGAGCGTGGGCCGCGTGACCTATATGCCGGTGCTGTCAGACGACATCAGACGCGCCGCATTGGCCCGGTGCGCGAACGCCTATTTCAAGGGATCGACCGACGAAATGCTCAAATGGGTGGCGCGCAGCCGCCGCGATTCCCCGGGAACCCAGCCGCGCGGGCACTGAGTCGGCTCCAGCCGGCGATCGCCGGCTTCGGTCAAAGGTCGTATCCAAATTTGCGGATCCATGGCTCGAGTGTGGGCAGCACGGACTCGAGATGCTGGCGATACTTCCTCCAGCGCCCGGACGCCTCGCGGTAGAGCGGCCGGACGACCTGGGCGTAGCTTGCAGTGGATATCGGCCCGCGAGCCTCTGCGGTCCGCTGATGATCGAGCATTTCTGGGTGCCAGGACAAACCAAGCGCTTCGACGACCGGCTTTAGCGTCGCCTCCGGATCCTCGATCAGCCGTTCGTAAACCACCGTATGCACTTCAACGGGAAACAGCGAGCTCGCCTTCTCCCACATCGAAAAGGTCAGGTCGTAAAATTCGGCTGCCGTGTCGAGACGAAGGAAATTTGCCATCGCCGAATTCAGCCGGAAATTGGACATGAAGCAGCTCAACACAACGTCTGCCGGGTGACGAAGCGCGAGGATGATCTTCGCGTTGGGAAAGAGGCGGACGATCTGTGGGAGCCGCTGCAAATGGAGTGGTGACTTGTCGACCAGAAGCGTCCCCTCGCGACGCTCGACATATTCAGCCGCGATCTCAAAATAGCGCCTGCGCGCATTCTCCACACCTTCGTCGTCCAGCTGGGCCATCGCCTCCAACCCACCGATCTCGGCCTCCACCCGGAGCATGACCGGCCGTTCTTCCATCACCCGGACTTGGGGGTTGCCCATCAGCATAGTATCCAGAAGCGTCGTTCCGGACCGAGGGAAGCCGAGCAGAAAGGCGGGGGCGTTGGGAGCAGGTATTGGCCGTGCTCGCCAGCCATCCCTCCACTGCGGGGTGACGGTGCGGAGCTGGTCCTGCAGGCGATGCCGAAGCTCGGTCGCACGCCGGATGGGATCGCTCGGGTCCGCAGCGTGTGTGTCATTCAAACGTTTGAAGGCAGCGAACGCGGCGTCATATCGCCCCAATCCATTGAGCAATTGCGCTTCCAACTGCCAGCGCCATTGGGGTTCGAACGCCTCGGGTATCCCGCGCAGCGCCTCGATGCCCGCTTCATATCGGCGTTCTCGCCACGCGATCACCGCTTCCAGGAGAGCGAGCGCGTGCCCGCCGAGCGAGATTGCCCGCGCACGTGCCATAAGCTCGGATAGTCCGTCCGGCCGGTAATGCTCGAGCGCAAAGGTCAGCGCCGTAAATGCTTCGGCATTATCCGGCTGCAGGGCCAGCGCTTGATCGAAACTCCGTTCGGCCCGATCCCCCGCCAGGACCATGAGTTGCTGGCGACCCAAACGGACGTAGAGATCGGAGTTGCGTGGTTCTCTCTCGATGGCCGCTTGAAGGGCCCGTTCCGCTTCTTCGTGGTTCCCCGCATCGCTGAACAAGTCCGCGAGCTCCGTATGAACCACCGAGTCATTCCGAAAATTCAGGGCCATTTGCCGGAGTTCGGCTTCCGCTTGGCCCAGCTCACCTGACTGGCGCAGCGCTCGAGCCAGATTAAGGCGCGTCGGCGCTACGTTCGGATTCAGCTCGGCCGCGCGGCGGAGCGCAGCGACACCTCCGGCGAGATCGCCCGCGCCGACCTTTGCGTTGCCGAGGTTGTTCCAGATTTCCCAGTCGTCGGGATTGGCGGCAACAACGCGTTCGTAGGATTCGACAGCCGCATCAAAATCCTCGGAAGCTTGCGCCGCAAAGCCGCGCATTTTGAGAAGCTCCACGTCGCCCTTTGCCGCCACGAGGTCGCTTGTCAGCAGCGCAAGCGTGTCGGCATGCCGTTCGCAACTGGACAGTGCAATCGCCAGGTTCCGTAAGATTACGGGGTCGGCGGGCCGTCTCAGATGCGCTTGCTGAAGATGGGAGATGCTGCTCTCGAACTGCTGGGCGCGGATGAGGAGCCAGCCGATCATCGCATGCAGGGCGGCAGGGTCACCGCCGTCTGCCAGGCCCGCCTCCCCAATTTCACAAGCCTGTCGAATGCGGCCCACGCGCGCAGCGTCGGTCGCGGCACGGATGACGTCGGCGGTGCGGGCATCGATATCCGGGTTGGCCGTCATCGTCAGAATGTCATTATCTTCACCAAAAGGGTGGGGCGACTGACAGATACTCGTCAGCCGCCCCGGGGATAACTCGGAAGTTCTACTTAGCCGCGCTCGGGCTCCGCCGGTGGCGGTGGCGGCGGCGGTGGAGGAGGCGGAGCCGGGCAAGTCTCCGTCGCCAGCATCACAGAGCCGTCCGGGCAGGTCTGCGTCGCCGGAGGCGGCGGAGGAGGAGGTGGTGGCTCCACAGCCGGCGGTGGTGGCGGCGGAGGCGCCTTACTCGGCTTGAAGTGGATCGTCACGCCGGCGTAGAGGAAGCGACCCATATAATCCCAAGTACCGGGATATGTGTTGCCGGTGCACGCGGACGACGGGCATGCTCCGGCTGAACTTAAGATGATCGGCGGATTCCTGTCGAAGATATTATTGACGCCGGCTCGAATATTGTACCGATCACGGCCGAACGTGTAGGTTGCCGCAAGATCGAAATAATCCTGTGCCTTGACGCGGGAGTTAAGAGCGTTTGTGGGGCCTCCAAACTCCTCATTCTCATGCTTTACCTTGCCGACGCGGCGCCAGTTTACCGACAGGCCCAGGCCGAATGGCATATCCAGCGTCGTGCGCAACTTATGGCGCCATTTCGGCATGGCGTTGCTGCTCGCGACGGTATCGCCCGAGCAGGTGCCGCCATAGAGTCCGGCGCAATCGTATGGCGCGCTGAGCCCATTGTCGACGAGATACTTGCTTAGGACGGTACCAACGAAGCTCGCCGAGAGCGTGCCCAGGCGACCAATCCGATGCGAATAGGCCGAATTAATGTCCCATCCCTTGGTAACAATACTCGCCGAGTTGCTTGGGAGATTGTCGATAAAGCCTGCGCCAGCCACGCCGCCGGGCACGAGCCACAATGAACCGCCCGCGTCTCGATGGATGAGGTCACAGGACGGCCTGATTGACGTGGCGGTCGAAAAATCGACGCAGTCCTGAATGATGGCATCAGAACCGAAGCCCTGGATCGCGTCGTCGACCTTGATGCTCCAATAGTCGACCGACAGCGCGAAGCGCGGAAGGAACCGCGGCTGAAATACCACCCCAGCGGTCTTTGTCGTCGCCTTTTCAGGCACCAAATCCGGATTACCGCCAAGCAACGCATTATACTGCTCTGCCGGGTTGAACGCCGTCGATCGCCCGATCGGATTGGCGATGCCAGCCCGTTGGAACTGATAAACGCAGCCATAATCAGTCGCGGTTAGCACTATATCCGTGCAGGGATCGACCGTTCCGTCCAATCCCACGAGCGGCGGGGCGAACAACTCTTGAATGTTTGGCGCACGAACTGCCCGGTTATACGAGGCCCGGAGCCTGACGTCAGCAATCGGCGCGAACTGCCCCGATATCTTGTAGGTGTCGGTGTCGTACTTGCGGTCCGCGCTGGTCTTGTACCAGGACTTGCGGTAGCCCAGCTCGACCGACAATTCATCGATGAAGCCGTTCTCGACGATCGGGATACGGGCCTCGCCGAACACCTCATTGACATCGAAGCTTCCGTTAACCGGAGGGGTCGCGCCGCCCTGCCCCGTGAGATCGCCGGTTTCAAAAGCCCGATCGGGGGTAAGTGAGAGTGATTCCTTTCGGTATTCGTAGCCAACGTTGATCCCGATACCGTTGTTTGCCCACGGGCTAATGAAGCCAAGCTCGCCCAGTTCACCCGTGAAATCGACATGGGCGATGTTCTCCGAGGTCACGCCCTGGATGATTCCGGTCGTATTCAGATAGTTCACCGCTTCAGCGGATGGACCGCCGAAGAAGTTGTACGGAACGCAGAGTGGATCGCTGCCGTCAAGCACCGAACGGCAGACGGGCTGGCCAAACGTCGGACTGCCGGCCCGCGGGTCGAGCACGACGTTGCTGGCACGTTTAAGGCGCTCGCGCGAGAACTCGTTCCTGAAGACCTGCGTATAGTTGGTCCGTCCATACTGATAGTAAGCGTCATAGGAGAAGGCGCTGCTCAGGTCGCCCCGGCTTCCCACCACGCCGCGATAGCTGGTGTGCCTGAAGTCTGCCTGACGCGGTCCACCTTCGACGTTGCGCCTGAACAGCTGGAAGAAGCCCTGCTGATACGTCGTACCATTACCATCGGTAAAGGTTAGCGGCGCAGGACCAGGATTCCCGGCGACAGTAAGAGGATAAGAGCCAAGGAAACCGTTGATCAGATTCTCGTTATCGCAAACAATCCCTCGCGCCTGTGCCGACATGAACGGATTGTCACAGTTCATTAAGAACGAGTCTCCGAAGCTCCCAGATGGCGCGATCTGTGCGACTTGCTGATCGTCCATGAACATGAACTCGAGATACGGCTTAAGCGCCGGCATAATTTCATAGTCGGCGAAGACGCCCGCGGTGTAACGCTCGTCAGGCTTAATCCAGTGGTTGGTCGGTGCGAAGTTATACTGGGTCGACCCTGCCACGATGGTATTGTTCGGGCCCGGTGTGAAGAACTTCGAAGCTCCGCCATCAAAAATAACGAAGTTGCCTTCCCCCGATGTGCCCGAGCCACCGCAATTCGGCAGACCCGTTCCGGCCAGGTTACAGGCGCTAAAGTCCCGCATATCCTGCGTCACCGGGTTCTGCTTCTTATAGCCGAAATAGCCAACCGCGTGCCCTCGGCCATCGTCGAACGATGCGCCGATTGTTACCGTCGCATCGATCTGCCGCCCGTCCCATGATGTGCCGGTGGGGAAATCGTAGCCGTCGAGACCTTGCCCCTGCTTTACAAGCAATCGGTCGCATACCGTCTGGCCGCCACCGACGCTGGGGCAATCATTTTTGTGCATGTATCCGGAAATCTGGCCGTCGAAGCGAATACCTTCGAACTCGGTGTCCATGATGAAGTTGACGACACCCGCGACGGCATCAGCACCGTACACCGACGATGCACCGCCGGTCAGCACTTCGACCCGCTTGACGAGCGCCGACGGAATAAGGTTAAGGTCGCCCGCCTGGCTATCGCCGTTCGGATCACCGGGGGTCATCCGCCGGCCGTTGATCAGCGTGATTGAACGCTTGGAGCCGAGCATACGAAGGTCAATTTCCGCCGTCCCCGTTGACGGGTTCGGCAGACTCGCACCCTGGGGCGCCACTACCCCGGGAAGCGAAGCCAGCATATCCTCAACGCGCGTTGCGCCGCTCAGCTTGAACTCCTGAGCCGATACGGTGACGACCGGCGCCGCGGACTCGAGGTTGGCCTGCCGGATACGCGAACCGGTGACGACGATGTCCGCCGGCTGGCGAACTTGCTCTCCGGTCGCCGAAACTTCCGGTACAGGTTGAGCCTCAACCGGGCCCGTCGGCGGTGCTTCCGCCGGATCGGCCACTGCTTCCTGCGCATAGGCCGGTGAGGCGAATGCGATTGCGCCTGCCAGAAAGGTGCTGGCGAGCATTTCGGCACGAAGTTTCATATGGAAATTACCCCTCTTAAACCGCTGAGGGGTTGATCCACGCCGACCGGATCGGCCGATATCAGAATTTAAAGATTGGAAACGGAGGTAACCCGCGTTTCTGGCCGCGATGTCGGTTCAGCCGCTTATTGTGGCCTTTGCGACACAGTCGTCATTCCGGAGCGCTCTTGTCGGCGAGAAAGTGCATCAGCTGCGCCAGAGTCGCTTCCATCTGGTCCTGCATTTGGCTGATCAGCTCATTCTCGCGCATATTTTCATGGT
>DASWTR010000179.1:0-4077 GCA_036402035.1 Sphingomicrobium sp. | reverse complement strand
ATGACGGTCGTCCATATCGACACGATCCATGGCGACCACCTGGTCCGGCCAGCGCCGCCGGCGAGCGTTGATGCAGGCGAGCTCGCCGATCCGCTTGCCGTCGCCGCAACCCGTCGGGCAACGCAGGTTCGGCTGGCATGGGTTCGAGGGGAGCCGGCCTACGTCCTTCGCAGCGACTCCGGCGAGCAGGCCGTGGACGCACGTACCGGCCGCGGGGTTAGCCCGCCCAGCGAGGGTGAAATCCGCGCGATTGCCGCCGCGACCTACACCGGCGGCGAGCCGATCGCCTCGGCCAAGCTGATCGACGACCTTCCCGGCGAGATCCGCGGCCGGAAGCCACCGCTGTGGCGCGTCGAATTTCATCATTGGAACAAGCCGACGCTTTATTTCTCGCCGGCGACCGGGGAGCTGGTATCCCGGCGGCACGAGCTGTGGCGCCTGTTCGACTTCGTCTGGATGCTCCACATCATGGACTATGAGACGCGCGACAATGTGAACAACATTCTGCTGCGCAGCTTCACCTGGGGCGCCCTGATCTTCGCCCTCTCGGGCGGCTGGATGCTGATCTACGCGTTTCCGAAGCGGAAAAAGAAGAAGGCGGCCCGGGCATGACCGTCAAGTCGATCTGGCTCCGAAGGATCCACAAATGGGTCGGGCTGGTGATCGGCCTCCAGTTCCTGATCTGGGCGATCAGCGGAACCGGCATGGCGCTCCTCGACATGGATGACGTCGCGGGCGGCGAGATGGCGGGTGAGGCGGCAGCGGCGCTCCCCGCCCCAGGTCCTGCCTGGCCACGGATCCAGGCAGCACTTGGCGACCAACGGATTGAGCAAGTCTCGCTTCGCTTGTTGCCGGACGGCTGGGCATATGCGGTGACCACCCGCGAGGGGGTCAGGCTGTTCGCCGCGGCGAGCGGGGCGCCGATCCGTGTCGACCGGGCGCGTGCGATCGCGGTCGCTGCCGCGGCGCACCCGGGCGAGGCCCCGGTCATCGGCGCGCAGCTGCTGAAGGAAGTCACGCTGCCGGTCCGCGAGCATGATCTTCCGATCTGGCAGATCGACTTCCGGGATGCGGACAACAGCAGCTATTATGTTTCTGGCACCAGCGGAGAATTGCTCGAGCGCCGCAACGACAGCTGGCGCTGGTGGGATTTCTTCTGGATGCTCCACAATATGGATTATGCGAAGCGGACGAGCTTCAATCATCCGCTGATCGTCATGGTCGGCTTCGCCATGACCTGGCTCGCAATCACCGGTTTCTGGCTGCTGTTCCGGACCATGTGGCGGCATGACTTCGCCTGGTTGAGGTCCCGCCGGTAACTTTCCCATGTTGCACGTCGGGCCCGGCCGAGCAGCAAAGGAGTGCTGGCGCGGCCTCGGACGTCAAGCCATTGCACAGGCACCGGGGCTTAATCCTGCATCGGACAAGAGGCCGGTCAGTGGGTCGGCGGCGCCGTCAGGCGGATTGCGGCAGTGACGCGCAAGCACAGACCGACCGAGCGAACTGGCCGACCTCGAACAGCACGCGCTTCGCGCCGGCGTCCGTGAGCCCGTCACCGATCGAATCCGCATGATAATGATCGCAGGCCGCGAAGCCGAATATGGTCTTGAGATATTCATCGAACGACTGGCGGAGCGAAACCCACATCCCATGCTCCTCAAGCCAGGCTATCCTGGAACCGGACGAGGTGATGACCGCAAGCCTTTTCCCGCGAAGCACGCCCTCGGCCGGCTTCATCAAATCGTCGATCCTAAAGCCTGCCCCAAGCACCCGGTCGATATAGCCCTTGATGATCGCCGGCGGCATGCCGAACCATAAGGGGTAGACGAAGGTGAGGACATCGCAGTTTCGGAGAAGGTCGACTTCTGCCGCGACGTCGCTGGAGGCCACGTCCGCCCCATCCGCCAACCGCTCGGATTCCTTGAGCAATGGATCGAAGCCGAGGGCATAAAGGTCGCGGAGCTCGGCCTGGTGATGGAGGCTGCGCGCCTCATTGACATAAGCTGCCGCAAGCGCGGCGCTGAAGCTCTCGGCGCCTGGGTGGCCGAGGACGACCAGGTGCGAAGGAAGCGTTCTGACCATTTCCGGAAAAAGCCTCCGCTCCAGCCAACTCCAGTTGCCGCTACCGGGTTCCCAGCCGGTAGCGCGAAGCCTGGGGGCATCTAGGGGAAATAACGGATTCTCCGCGCCCACGGACCGGCCGATCCTCTCGCCAACGGGCGGGAAGTCCGCCGAGCACAGGAGACGAAGCGATGACGGACCAACTGGCACTGGAACGTACGGGAGAAGCTGCCCCTGCCATTCATTCGCTCGCGGCCGGCCCGAAGAATATCCTGGTGCATGTGCAGAATGACGGCACGGTCGAAGATCGCCTCCAGGCGGCGCTGTCGCTGGCCCGGGCCTACTCGGCGCATATCGAGTGCCTGCATGTGACGCCGATCCAGGCCTATGTCGCGTATGAAGGCTTCGGCGGCGTGTTCGTGATGAAAAAGGCCATCGATGCGCTGGAAGAGCGGGAGAAGATGCTTCGGGCGGATGTCGAGGGCAGGCTAGCCAATGAGGATGTCAGCTGGACCTACACGCAGGTGACCGGCGATGTCGCCAGCCAGCTGATCGGCCATGCCGCCCTTGCCGACCTGCTGGTCGCCGGCCGCGAGCCTTACCGGAGCGACTTTGCCGGTTCGACGATCGGCCTATTGGGCGATCTCATCTCCCGATCCCGGACCCCCATCTTCATTCCGGGCAATAGCGGGAAACCATTCGATCCGACCGGTCCCGCGCTGGTTGCCTGGGACGGCAGCTATGAGGCGGCCGATGCGGTCCGCTCGTCGATCGGCATGCTCGGATTTGCCTCGAAGGTCGAGGTGCTCCAGGTCGTCGAGCGCAAGGCCGAGCTGTTCCCAAGCACCCGGCTGCTCGAATATCTGTCGCGCCATGACATCCACGCCGAACTGACGGTGGAGGCTTCCGAGGTTACCCCCACGGTCCAGGAATATGTTCCGGACCTGCTGGTCACCAAGGCGCTGGCGATGGACGCCGCCTTCATGGTGATGGGCGGCTACAATCATAGCAGGATCGGCGAATTCATCTTCGGCGGCGTCACCCGGATGATGCTGTCCGCCTCGCCGGTGCCGATCGTCATCGCGCGTTAGCGGGATCGACTTTTAGCAACAGCGGTTCTTGCAAGCGGAAAGGGCAGCTCCATGCACATGATGATCGATACTCCGGACAATGTGATCGCGTTGCGCATCTCCGGCAAGATCATGGGGTCCGACCTGGATGCGATCATGGACCGGCTCGATGCGGCAATGGAATCCCACGAAAAGGTGCATGTGTTCGTTGAAACGCAGGGCCTCGACGGGATCGAGCTCGGCGGCCTTCCCGCTTATATGCAGCGGGCAATGCCGCTGTTTCGAAAGCTCGACCGGTTCGGCCGGGTCGCAGTCGTCGCCGACCAGGCCTGGGTCAGGGCCGGTACGCGCTTCGAAAGCGCCCTGCTCCCCTCGATCCGTTATCGTGTCTATATGCCGGACGAGCGCGACGAAGCGCTGGCCTGGGTCGTCGGGGACATCTAGGCCTCCTCGCCGACCACCAGGTTTTCGCTGTGGCCAATGCCCTTGCTGTAATCGAGCGTCGATACATATTTGCATTTAGCCCGCATCAGCGCGGTCGAGGAATTGTCCGGCACTCCGAAATCGCCCAGATTGGGATGGCGCTCGAGCAGCAGCCGCCAGGCGTTCAGCCGTTCCTTGGGATCCGTGACTTCCGCCGCATGGGCGCCGGCGTAAACCGCCTTGATCTCGCCCAGGAAGCTGGTCTCGGCGCTCACCGCCACCGCCACACGGCCGTCGTGTCCGATGTTGGCGAATTTCTGGCTGTCTCGATAGATCAGGAAATAGATGCTCCAGCCATCATTGGCATAGCCGACCATCGTCACCTGCGGCCATCCGTCGGGCCGGACGGTCGAGATGGCCATCATCCGGTGGTCGTTCAATATCTGGATCGCTGGCTGAAGCACGTCAGTTTCTCCAATTCGTCCGATCCCGGTCGGCGTTGCGTCGACGGGCGGTTTCACGG
>DASWTR010000178.1:0-3001 GCA_036402035.1 Sphingomicrobium sp. | reverse complement strand
GTCGCCTTCGGATCATTGGCATTGCCGCGGCCCTTGAGCGCGACGGCCAGCATGCCGAGGCCGATGAGCAGGGCGACGATCCCGACGATCAGATAGAGGATGTTGAGCTCCGCCACCTGCTCAGCTCCCCTGGGCCTGGAGGCGCGCCATCTCGCCCTCCGACGGGCGATATTCCATCAGGCCGAGCCCGTGGATCGCCAGCAGCGCACCGATCGCCAGCATCAGCACCGCGCTCTGGCTGCCGCGGTTGGGGCTGCTACGCTTGGTCGCGACCTGCCGCCAGATGCCGGCGCCGATCAGCGCGGCGGCGACGGCAACTTCGATGAGCTGGATGGTGGTCATAAAGCCCTCTCCCTTGGGAGAGGGAGGGGCCCAGCCGAAGGCTGGGAGGGTGAGGATGATAGTTCGCTGGCGACGGCTAGGATCACACCATCCAGATTGCCGAGTACGTCATTGTTCCCGAAGCGAATGACTCGATAGCCTTGCGCTTCCAAGTAGTGAGTGCGCGCCGCATCATATGCGACCGCTTCCGCATGCTGCCCGCCATCCAGCTCAATGACGAGCTTCTCTCCAAAGCAGACAAGGTCGGCGAAATAGGGTCCGATCGGCAGCTGCCGCCGCCATTTGAACTCTGGAAAGCTGCTGCGAAGGGCGCGCCACATCCGCTTCTCGGCATCGGTGGAATCGCGGCGTAGCTGTCCGGCTCGATCGACCGTACCGGATGGTTGGTTGGCGTAGGTCCTCACCTCACCCTCCCACGCGCTGCCGCGCGCGGGCCCCTCCCTCTCCCGTCGGGAGAGGGGAAGAGCGGCGCAGCCGCGAAAGGGTGAGGGGGAGTATTACTGACACGCCAGGCACTCGTCGTAATCCGTCGTCGGGCCGACCTGGATTTCGCGGAGCTCGGGCGTGTTGTCGGCCTCGACGCCGCCGGCGAAGCCTGCGCGCTGCACCGATTTGGAGCGCAGGTAATAGAGCGACTTGATGCCCAGCTCCCAGGCGCGGAAGTGGAGCATCATCAGGTCCCATTTGTCGACGTCGGCCGGGATGAACAGGTTGAGGCTCTGCGCCTGGTCGATGAACGGCGTACGGTCCGCGGCCAGTTCGAGCAGCCAGCGCTGATCGATCTCGAAGCTGGTCTTGTAGACGTCCTTTTCCTCCTGGGTGAGGAAGTCGAGGTGTTGGACCGAGCCGCCGCGCTCGAGGATCGAGCTCCACACCGCTTCGCTGTTCTTCGATTTCTCGGTCAGCAGCTTCTCGAGGTAGGGGTTCTTGATCGAGAACGAGCCCGACAGCGTCTTGTGGGTGTAGATATTGGCCGGGATCGGCTCGATGCAGGCGCTGGTACCTCCGGCGATGATCGAGATCGACGCGGTCGGGGCGATCGCCATCTTGCAGCTGAACCGCTCCATCACGCCCATGTCGGCCGCGTCGGGGCAGGGCCCGCGCTCCTGCGCCAGCATCATCGACGCCTGGTCGACCTGCGCGCGGATATGCTTGAAGATCCTGAGGTTCCACGACTTGGCCATGGCGCCCTCGAACGGCAGGCCGCGGGCCTGGAGGAAGCTGTGGAAGCCCATCACGCCGAGGCCGACGCTGCGCTCGCGCTCCGCGCTATACTTGGCGCGGGCCATCTCGTCGGGGGCGCGGGCGATATAGTCGCTGAGCACATTGTCGAGGAAGCGCATCACGTCCTCGATGAACTGCTTGTCGCCGTTCCACTCGTCCCAGGTCTCGAGGTTGAGGCTCGACAGACAGCACACCGCGGTCCGGTCGGCGCCGAGATGGTCGCGGCCGGTCGGCAGCGTGATCTCGGAGCAGAGGTTGGAGGTCGACACCTTGAGGCCGAGGTCGCGGTGATGCTTGGGCATCGACCGGTTCACCTGGTCGATGAAGATGATGTAGGGCTCGCCGGTCGCAAGCCGGGTCTCGACCAGCTTCTGGAACAGCGAGCGGGCGTCGACCTTGCCGCGCTCCGACCCGTCCTTGGGGCTGCGCAGCATGAACTCGGCGCCCTCGCGGACTGCTTCCATGAACTCGTCGGTGACCAGCACGCCGTGGTGCAGGTTGAGCGCCTTGCGGTTGAAGTCGCCCGAGGGTTTGCGGATCTCGAGGAATTCCTCGATCTCCGGGTGGCTGATGTCGAGGTAGCAGGCGGCCGAGCCGCGGCGGAGCGAACCCTGCGAGATGGCGAGGGTCAGCGAGTCCATCACCCGGACGAAGGGGATGATGCCGCTGGTCTTGCCATTGAGCCCGACCGGCTCGCCGATGCCGCGGACGCTGCCCCAATAAGTGCCGATGCCGCCGCCCTTGCTGGCCAGCCACACATTCTCGTTCCAGGTGCCGACGATACCGTCGAGGCTGTCGGAGACGCTGTTGAGATAGCAGCTGATCGGCAGCCCGCGGCCGGTGCCGCCGTTGGACAGGACGGGGGTGGCGGGCATGAACCACAGCTTGGAGATATAGTCGTAGACGCGCTGGGCGTGCTCGGCGTCGTCGGCATAGGCCGCAGCGACTCGCGCGAACAAATCCTGATAGGTTTCGCCTGGGAGCAGGTAGCGGTCGCGCAGCGTGTCCTTGCCGAATTCGGTCAGCCGCTCGTCGCGACTCGAATCGATGGCGACGTCGAACCTTTTGGCATCGACGGTCTTGCTGTCGCGCTTGGTCTCGGTGACCGAAACGTCGTCGGAGCTTACGTCGCTCGTGGTCGCAAAATCCATCGCTCTTCCCCGTCCCAATGGCCGTTCGATGACGGCTTGTTCTACATCTGTTCGACTCGGTGCCATGGCTCCGAGCCTAGCCTAAAATCAAGCGCCGCGGGGGTTTTTCAGGCCCGCATCCCCGATATCCACAGGGCGCGAGCGGGCGCTTACGGAAGATAGTCATCTTCCGTCCCAACCACAATAGATTGAGATGCCCCCCAGTGCTTAGACCATATATTGTGCCTCAACCGCGCTGGGACGCAAGAGTCAAAATTAACATCGGGTGAAAATTTATGGGCCCC
>DASWTR010000177.1:0-5742 GCA_036402035.1 Sphingomicrobium sp. | reverse complement strand
CTGGCCCGGTCGGAGAACCAGAATTCGAGGCCCGATTGCAGCAGGAGCGAGGCGAAGATGGCGACGACCACAGTCGGCACCGCGGCGATTACGGAGAACAATGCCACCAGCCTGGTGTGCAGTTGGCCAGTGCCGATTGCTCGGGCCGCGGCCCGGGCCATCGCGATCCGCCGCGATAGCAGCACCATGAGAGCAATGGCGGGGATGAGGTTGGCGACCAGCAGCAGTGCGATCTGCGGCGGCGACAGCATCGAGCCTGGGGCAGCTTCGCGGCTCAGCATGCCGTAGCTGAGCGCCAGCGTCCCAACCAGCAGCACGGCGCTGGCGATGGTCGCCCAGTCATACACCCGCCCGCTCTCCCGCTCGCGGGCGAGCCAGCGCAGCTTTGGTGACTTAACCAGGTCGGAATCGGCTACCGGCATCTCCATGCAAGGCCTGGCCTAGCATGGAAGCGTTGCACAAAAAACACAGTTTTCGGAGTGGCGCCGATTAGGCGGCAGAGCGGGCCAGCCAGGGCGAATAAAAGTCCTGCAGCATCCGGGTCACGACCTTGGGATCGTCCTGCGTGTTGACCTTGTTGCGGAACTCGGCCGAGCCGGCCAGCCCCTTGGTATACCAGCCGATATGCTTGCGAGCGAGGTTAACGCCGGTCTGCACGCCGTAGAGCGACTGCATGGCGTCATATTGTTCCAGGATGGTCGAAAGCTGCTCGTCCATCGAGGGATCGGGCTTGAGTCCGCCGCCGGCGAGGTCGGCCATCACCTGCCCCAGCAGCCATGGCTTCCCATAGGCGCCGCGGCCGATCATGACCCCGTCGGCGCCCGATTGCTCCAGCGCGGTCCGGGCATCCTCAACGCTGCAGATATCGCCGTTGACGATCACCGGCAGCGTCGTCGCCTGCTTGACCTTGCGGACGAACGCCCAGTCGGCCGAGCCCTTGTACATCTGGTTGCGGGTGCGGCCGTGGACTGTGATCATGCGGATGCCAAGCTCCTCGGCGACCCGCGCCAGCTCCGGCGCATTGAGGCTGTCGTGGCACCAGCCCATCCGCATCTTCAGAGTCACCGGAACCTTCACCGCCTTGACGGTGGCGTCGATGATCGATGCCGCCAGCGGCAGGTCGCGCATCAGCGCCGAGCCCGCGTCGCCGTTGACGACCTTCTTCACCGGGCAGCCCATGTTGATGTCGATGATCGCCGCGCCGCGCTGCTCGTTGAGTTTGGCGGCCTCAGCCATTTCCCGTGGCGCGCAGCCGGCCAGCTGCAGCGAAACCGGCTCCTCGCTCGGGTCCCAGGCCGCTTTCTGCAGCGACTGGCGGGTTTCGCGGATCATTGCCTGGCTGGCGATCATCTCGCTGACGGTGAGGCCCGCGCCGTAGCGCTTGACGATCTTGCGAAACGGCAAATCGGTGACGCCCGTCATCGGCGCCAGAACGACGGGCGCTTCGATGGTCACCGGACCGACCGAGATAGGCTTTACCAGGCTCATGGGAAGGCGCGCCTTTACAGGAAGGGCGCGAAGCGGGCAAGGCGCGGGACATGACGGTCGTTGCCCTCATTGTCGCCGCCGGATCGGGGAGCCGGATGGGCGGCGATATGCCCAAGCAATATCGCAAGCTGGGCGGCATTCCGGTGCTCCGGGTCGCAGTAGAAGCGCTGCGCAATCATCCGGCGATTACCGCCGTGCGCGTGGTGATCGGCGAAGGCCAGCAAAGCCTGGCGGCCGAAGCGCTCGAAGGTCTCGACATCGGCACACCGATCATTGGCGGCGCAACCCGGCAGGAGTCGGTCCGGCGAGGCTTGGAGGCGCTGGTTGAATCCCCACCGGATATGGTTCTCCTGCACGATGCGGCTCGCCCCTTCTGCCCACCCGACGTCATCGACCGGCTGTTGAAAGCGCTTCGGACCAATTCGGCCGCCGTCCCCGCACTTCCCGCAGCCGATACGCTGATGCGCGGCAAGGGGAAGCATCTCGGCGACACCGTCGACCGGACCCATCTCAATCGCATCCAGACACCTCAGGCCTTCCATTTCGATCGTATCCTCGAAGCGCATCGGGTCAAGGCCACCGAAAGCTTCACCGATGACGCCACGCTGGCGCGGGCGGCATTGATCGGAGTGGTTCGAGTCGAGGGAGACGAGGCACTCAACAAGCTCACCCTGCCAGGCGATTTTGCTCGCGCCGAAGCGCAACTCCAGGCGCGTCTCATCCCTCGCACCGGTCTCGGCTTCGATGTCCATGCCTTTGCCGGCGAAGGGCCGATCGTGATGGGCGGAATAGAAATTTCGCACGAGAAAGGCCTTGCCGGGCACAGCGATGCTGATGTGGTGCTCCATTCGATCACTGACGCCTTGCTGGGGGCGGCGGGGCTCGGTGATATCGGCCAGCATTTCCCGCCGAGCGATCCCCAGTGGAAGGGTGCCGAGAGCAGCATCTTCCTAGCCCATGCAGCAGAGCTGGTCAGGAAGGCGGGCGGGATAATCGATTTTGTCGACTGCACCGTGATCTGCGAGGAGCCCAAGATCGGTCCCCATCGTGACGCCATGCGGTCGCGGGTGGCACAGATTCTTGGCCTCCCGGCAGGGTCGGTCAGCATCAAGGCGACGACGACCGAGCGGCTCGGCTTTACCGGACGGCGCGAGGGCATCGCCGCGCAAGCCTTGGCCAATATTCGCGTTCCAACGAGTTTCTAGCGCCGAACGTCTCTGCTAGGGCGTGCCGATGGATTTCCTTCTTCCCCAGGACCTTGTCGCCAAGGCGCGCGAGGTGATTGAGGCCAACCGCAAGGCCGGGCGCCGGGTCGCCATCGCGGAAAGCTGCACCGGCGGACTAGTCAGCGCGGCCCTGACCGAGATCGCCGGCTCCTCGGAGGTGTTTGAGGCTGGCTACGTCACCTATTCCAACGCTTCGAAAATTTCCGAGCTCAAGGTCAGCCGGGACGTGGTGGAAACCTTCGGTGCAGTCAGCGTCGCCACCGCCTGGGCGATGGCTCAGGGCGCGCTGGAGGCCTCCGAAGCCGATGTTGCCGTCGCCATCACTGGAATTGCCGGACCGGACGGCGGGAGCGAACAGAAGCCGGTCGGTACAGTGGTGTTCGCCCGCGCCGAGCGGCGGCCCGGTCCCGATGAGGTGGTCGCCGACCAGAAATTGTTCGATGCCGCGGAAGGCCGGTCGGGAATTCGCCGTCAGGCTGCGCTCTGCGCGCTCGATCTGCTGATGCCGTAAAGCTGCTCGGCGCGCTTTTCGAACGCGCCGGTCATGCGTCGCAGCGCCCGATCGAACATCGATCCGGCCAGGCTTTCGAAGATGCGCGATTTGAAGGCGAAATCGACCGAGAAGAAGATATTGGTGCCGCCCTGCGGAGCCGGCTCGAACCGCCACTCATTCTTCAGATATTTGAGCGGCCCTTCGATATAATCGACGCAGATATGGTCGGGTCGCTCTTTGGTGACCCGGCTTGTAAACCTCTCCTTGAAGGCGTTGAAGCCGACGATCAGGTCGGCCACCATTTCGCGTTCATTGTCGGACCGGATGCGGACCGCGCTCACCCAGGGCAGGAACTCGTCATAGCTGCCAACGTCCGCGACCAGGTCGAACAGCTGGTCGGGCGTGTAGGGTAGGTAACGCGTCTCGCTATGCCGGGGCATTTCAGGCGGTAACGCCCCCTGCCCGAGCCAGTTGCGCGTTGCGGGCTTCGCGCATGCGGTTGAAATCGTCGCCGGCGTGGTAGCTCGAGCGGGTCAGCGGCGAAGCGGCGACCAGCAGGAAGCCCTTGGCCCGCGCGATCGAGGCATAGGCCTTGAAGGCATCGGGGGTGACGAACTCCTCGACCTTGGCATGCTTCGGGGTCGGCTGGAGATATTGGCCCATGGTCAGGAAATCGACGCCAGCGGAGCGCATGTCGTCCATCACCTGGTGCACTTCGAGGCGCTGCTCGCCGAGGCCGACCATCACGCCGGACTTGGTGAAGATCGACGGGTCGAGCTTCTTGACCTGTTCCAGCAGCCGCAGCGAAGCGTAATAGCGCGCGCCGGGACGGATGGTGGGATAGAGCCTCGGCACCGTCTCCAGATTGTGATTGTAGACGTCGGGCCGGGCGGCAACGATCGCCTCCACCGCCGCCTCATGCTTGTTGCGGAAGTCGGGCGTCAGAATCTCGATGGTGGTGTTGGGCGTGTTGCGGCGGAGCGCCTCGATCACCTTGACGAATTGCGACGCGCCGCCATCCGGCAGGTCGTCGCGGTCGACCGAGGTGACCACGATATGCTCGAGCCCAAGCTTGGCCGCGGCAATGGCGACATGCTCGGGCTCCAGCGGGTCGACCTTGCGCGGCATGCCGGTCTTGACGTTGCAGAAGGCGCAGGCCCGGGTGCAGGTATCGCCCAGGATCATCACCGTTGCGTGCTTCTTGGTCCAGCATTCGCCGATGTTCGGACAGGCCGCTTCCTCGCACACCGTCGCCAGGTTGAGCTCGCGCATCAGCTTGCGCGTCTCGTTATAGCCTTCGCTGACCGGGGCCTTGACCCGGATCCAGTCGGGCTTGCGCTGCCGTGGGGGCGTGGGGAGCGGAGCGTTCATGACCGGCCAGATAGCGATTAGGTCCCCGACTTGCCACCCCTGCCCTCCCCGATTAACTCGCACGCCGAAACAGGGGAGCGTGCATGAAGGGTTTTGGCAATCTGCTTGAAGGGTATCGGCGGTTTCGGGCCAACCGGTTCGAAACCGAGCGTGGCCGCTGGCAGGAGCTGGCGGAGGGCCAGGCGCCCCGCGCCGTAGTCATCGCCTGCAGCGACAGCCGCGCCGACCCAGCGACTATCTTCGACACCAATCCCGGCGAGATTTTCGTGGTCCGCAACGTCGCCAACCTGGTCCCGCCGTTCGAGACGGGCGGCGGGCGGCACGGCGTGTCGGCAGCGCTCGAATTTGCAGTCACCCAGCTCAATGTGCCCGAGATCGTGGTCATGGGCCATGAGCGCTGCGGCGGGATCACCGCAGCGCTGACCGGCATGTTCGACGGGGCGGCAGCCGGCGAAGGCGGCTTCGTCCATAAATGGATGAGCCAGATCGAAGAGCCGGCGAAGGCGATCGCCAGCGATCATGGGACTGGCGACGACGCGCAGCGCGAGCTTGAGGAGGTTTCGATCCGCCAGAGCCTGGCCAACCTCCGTACCTTCCCGTTCGTCGCAGCACGCGAAGCAGCCGGCACGCTAAAGCTGCTCGGCTGCCATTTTTCAATTAGCGAAGGGGAATTGTGGCTGCTCGACGAGGCGGAAGACAGCTTCCGCCCCGTCTAAGCAAATCGGCCTAACCCACTAGCAACGGGTATTATAATCGTAGATCGGGTTGCCGTACTGATCGACGTAGTAGCAGTAGCCGCGGGTGTCGCGATAATATTGGCGACCCTTGATGACCGCGCCGGCAACGCCGCCAAGCACCGCGCCGACCACCGCACCGGTCACCGGATGGATGCCGGGGACGACCGCGCCGACCACCGCGCCAGTCGCGCCGCCGATCGCCGCGCCGGTGGCGACCCGCCGGCCCTGCGAGTCGTACTGATAACCCTGGTTGTAGCCATAAGGGTCGGTCGCACAGCCCGTTACCGCGATGCTGCTTGCTATTGCCGACGCTAAAACTAGACGTTTCATGACAACATCCTCCTGAAACTCGTCCCGCCTTGATGGGAACTAAAGCGCCCGGACCCCGATTTCGTTCCGACCCCGTTGCAACATGAACGCCAGATAA
>DASWTR010000176.1:0-2401 GCA_036402035.1 Sphingomicrobium sp. | reverse complement strand
CGAACGATAGACCCGCATCCGCAGGCTCTCGGGCCGGCCCTCGCGGTCGGTGCCCAGCATGGCGTCGTAGGAAAGATGGGCGATTTCGCCGGCGGCGGCGACCGAAGCATGCCGGTCGACCCGCATCCCGGTCGAGGCCTGATAGGTGACGCCGGCGTTGACGACGAAGTCGAGGGCGGGTGCGCGCCACATGCGATAGGGCAGCTTGACCTTCGGCAGACCCTGGATCGGCAATGCCGCCGGCCTGATCCGCGCCGCGCGTTTTTCGCGCTCGATGGCCAGCTCGACCGGAAGCTTGGTGTCGGATTCGAGCATCAATGCCGATCCTGCGGTGACCGGCTTCACCCCAAGCTTGAACCAGCGGCCGAGCGCGGCCGATTCGACACACCAGCCCTCGGGCGTTTCGCGAACGACGCCCTTGGCCAGCTTTTCCTCCTGGTCGGCGTAGCGCGCGATGCCCGCCGACTGGTCGATCTCGATCCGATTCTCTTCCTGGAACGCCCACCCCGAGGCGCGTTTCGCCTCCAGGTCGATCTTCATCGGCAGATCGAGCGTGGTCAGGAAGTCGCCGAACACGATGCAGGTGCCTTCCGGGGTACGGTAGGCGCGGACGCCCTTGCCGAGCCGCAGCTGACGGATGCTGACGTCGAGCAGGAACTGCTCCTCGGGATCGGCGGTCCAGGCCTCTCCCACCGGGGAAGCCGACCACGCGGCAGCGGCGCCGGCCAGGGCCAGCGCCGCCTGCGCGAAGGCACGGCGGATCCAGCGGTTGGGCCGCTGCATGTCCAAATGGCCCCCGACTGCGCCTTCGAGCCTTAGCGAAGAACCGCGCTGGTCTCGGCAAGCGTCACCGGCCCGGTGTCGGTCGGCTCGACATATTGGACGGTGACCTGACCGGTTGCGCTGGCCAGCTTCGCCGGATCGATCGGAATGGTCACCGACCGTTGGCCGAGCTCGGTGTAGACGGCGATTCCAGCGGCCATCGCGATCGGATCGGAGACGCCCGGCTTGAACACCCGGATCTCGCCGAAGGTGGAGCGGTTGCCGGCCCGGCTGATATCGAGCGCGATGGCCGGCTTTCCTTCCGCGGTGACCTTGCGGACATTGCTGAGCGCCGCCTTCGCTTCCAGATTGCCGAGACGGACGATCACCGGGATGGTGACGCCGTAAATCGGCCGGAGCTGGAACGACACGCCCTCGGTCCGCTTGGATTCCGTCGCCGGGCGGGGCGGCGGAACCGCACGGAACAACATGTGCACGCGATACTCGCCGTCGGGCAGGCCTTCCGGCGCGCGGGTCGACAGGCGGATCGCCTGCGGCTGGTTGGGGGGCAGCGTCACCTTGCGCGGCGCGAACAGGATCATCTCCTGCGCCACCTTTTCCTTGTCGTTCGGGGTGGTGACATCTTCGAGTTTGCCCTCGGCGGTCATCCGCCGAAGCTCGGCCGAGATGCGATAGGTTGCCACATCGTCCCCGATATTATTGAGGATGACTTCGGTCCCGCGGCTGCCGTTGAGCACGATGCGGGTCGGTGCGACCAGCAGGTCACCGACCCCCGCGCTGGCCGGAGCGGCGAGCAGCATCAGCGGCGCAACCAGCGCAACCCGTGCGAAACGACCGAGCGAAAAGCGAGCCATGAAAATTCCTCCGAAATGGTTCGGAGGAGAATGGCTCCAAAATGGTTATTATTCGGCTAACCATGCCCGGCAACCGGGCATGAAAAAAGGGCCGCCGGTTGCCCGGCAGCCCTCGTTCCAGCGCGAAAGCGCCTTTCGATCTTGCTTAGTACTGGACGGTGACCTCGATGTCGCCCTCATAGTCGCCGCCCGGCGTGTCATCGAACAGGTCGATTTCGCCGCCGACGTTGAAGGTCATGCCGGTCGCGCCCGAGTTGGGAAGCGTGATGGTGGCGGTGTCGACTACCGGCCGGAATGCGACCGAACCGCCGCCGCCAACGCGCCCCAGCGTCGAAGCCGGAGTGGTGATGGTCACCTGCTGATTGTTCGAACCCGTCACCCGATAGCGGGCTTCCTGGGCGCCGGTGTCGTTGCAGGTGGCATTGACCGGATCGCCGCAGTCGACGTTGCCCGACGTGTCGATCTTGATGGTGGTATCGCCCACCAGAATGACCTCGCCGAAATTCAGGTCCTGCTCCGCAGCGAGCGTGAGCGGCTTGGTGACCTTGACCGAGGCCTTCGCCTTCGGATCACCGTCAGCAGCAACGGCCGGAGTCGCCGCAGCGGTGGCAATGACGGCCAGCGCCGCCAGACGAGCAAAGTTCTTCATATCTAAATCCCCACTTGGTTTCGAAGCTTGGCGGCGGACCGGGCTTCCGGCCAATCGCGGTATCCGCCTAATTAACCCTGACCGCTTACGGCTTTGCTCAACGACATGGTTTCCG
>DASWTR010000175.1:0-7031 GCA_036402035.1 Sphingomicrobium sp. | reverse complement strand
GATCCCGCCGAAGCTGGGAGCAAGCAGTTCGACCGCCTCGATGAAGCGCTGCGGATCGGTCGTGTCGACTTCGAGGTCGATCGAATCGACGTCGGCGAAGCGCTTGAACAGCACCGCCTTGCCTTCCATCACCGGCTTCGACGCCAGCGCGCCCAGGTTGCCGAGGCCGAGGATGGCGGTGCCGTTGGAAATGACAGCGACGAGGTTGCCTTTGGCGGTGAGGTCATAGGCTTTGCCCGGATCCTCGGCGATCGCCTCGACCGGCACGGCGACGCCTGGCGAATAGGCAAGGCTGAGGTCGCGCTGGGTCGCCATCGGCTTGGTAGCGATGATCTCGATCTTGCCCGGTCGCCCGCGGGCATGGAAATCCAGCGCTTCGTCGCGCGTGAATTTGACGTTGCTCTCGCTCAATTCGCTCTCCTGTCGGCGAGGCTTTAGGCGGCACTGCGACGCTAGGGCAAGGCTGGCTCTATCCGGCGCACGCGCCTTGGCCATTTCGCAGCACGCCGTTAGCTCTTACGGGTAGCGTTATGGACGAACCACAGCAGAAATCCGACCAGCTTCCCCAGCGCCTGATGAAATATCTGCCGCTGATGATGGCCGGCCATTTGTTCATTACCATTCCGGCGTTCGTGATTTCGATCGCGCTTGCTTATGCAACCTTCGTCCAGGCCGACGCGACGAGGAAGATCCAGCAGACCGAGACCTGGCCCTATATCTCCTACGGCACCAGCAACATCAACGACGCGGGGGTGGATGAAATATCGTTCATGCTCGGCAACGACGGACTGGGACCGGCGCGACTGAAGCAGCTGGAGTTTCGCTATGACGGTCAGCCGATGGATAGCCCGCGACAGTTTCTCCAGCGCTGCTGCGGCGATTTGCCGCAAAAGCCGACTCGGTTCATGAGCTCGAAGTTCGAGGTCGTCCTGCGTCCCGGCGAAAGCACTGAGTTCATTCGACTCGTCAAGCGGCCTGACAATCTGGCCATCTGGGAGCGCCTGAATTCAGAACGTTGGAAGGTGGCGATCCGCGCCTGCTATTGTTCGATCTTCAACGATTGCTGGGTACTCGATAGCGACAAGCCGGATCCCGAGCCCGTCGCGCAATGCCCGGGCAATTGGCACTTGTTCGAAGAACGGCCGTTCCGGCCGCAGCCGCGGGGGCAAAGCTAGCCAAGACTCCTCTCGCCCATGTCGGCAATTGGCTTTACCAGTCGGGCAATGGCCCGCGCCGACGACCCCTCGCCCAAGCAGACGCCGATGATGGCGCAATATCATCGCCTCAAGGCCGAGGCGGGGGACGCGCTGCTGTTTTACCGGATGGGCGATTTCTTCGAGCTGTTTTTCGACGATGCCAAGACGGCCGCCGCTTGTCTCGACATCGCGCTGACCAAGCGCGGCGCCGACGGCGGCGAGCCGGTACCGATGTGCGGGGTGCCGGTCCATGCCGCCGAATCCTATCTCGCTCGCCTGATCCGTGGCGGCCATCGTGTCGCCATTGCCGAGCAGACCGAAAGCCCCGCAGAGGCGCGCAAGGCGCGCGGTTCGAAGGCGCTGGTCGAGCGGGCGATCATAAGGTTGGTGACGCCCGGTACGCTGACCGAGGAAACCTTGCTCGACAGCGGCAGCGCCAACTGGCTGGCCGCGGTCGGGCGGGCCGGCGACGATTGGGCGATCGCGGCGGCCGACATCTCGACCGGCCGGTTCGAGCTGGTCGCCTGCGGGCCAAGTGAACTGCAGGCCGAGCTGGCCCGCCTGTCTCCGGCCGAGACCATCGCCGCGGAGAAGGTGCTGGGTATCGCCACCACGGCCGGCAAGGGCGGCTTCGACAGCATCGCCGGGGAACGAGCGTTACGAGCGCGCTTCGGCGTTGCGACGCTCGACGGGTTCGGCACTCCGGGCCGGGCCGAATTGGCTGCGGCAGGCGGCCTACTCGCCTATCTCGACGCGACCCAAAAGGAAGCGGCAGCCTTTCTGGCGGCGCCGAGGCGCATCGCCCGCGCCAGCCATATGGCGATCGATCCGGCAACGCGGGACAGCCTGGAGATCAGTCGGACTCAGACGGGCAGCCTAGCGGGCAGCCTGCTTGCGTGCATCGATCGCTGCGTCACCGCTCCCGGCCGCCGCCTGCTCGGCGCGGACTTGTCGGCGCCGCTGACCGACATTCGCGCGATCGAAGGTCGGCTGGCGCTGGTTCAATGGCTGCACGAGGCGCCGATCCGCCGCGAGCGGGTGCGCGAGGCATTGAAGGCCATGCCCGACATCGGGCGGGCGCTGGGCCGCCTCGTCGCCGGGCGCGGCTCCCCGCGCGACCTCGCCCTGTTGCGTGACGGGCTGCAGGCAGGCGCGGCGCTGAAAGGCGAGCTGGAGGGGGAGCCCGATCGTCCCGATCTGCTCAATGCATTGTTGCCTGAGCTTGGCGGGCATGCCGCACTGACCGACAAGCTGGCGATCGCGTTGGTCGGCTCGCCGCCGCTCGACCCATCGAAGGGCGGCTATATCGCCGAGGGCTATGACGCCGCGCTCGATGCGCTGCGTTCGGCGTCTTCCGACGGCCGCCGCGCCATTGCCGCATTGGAGGCGCGCTACCGCGAAGCAACCGGAATCTCGACGCTGCGTATCCGCCACAACGCCGTGCTCGGCTATCACATCGAGGTCAGCGCCCGGCACGCCGACCGGCTAATGGCGCCAGACTCCGGCTTCACCCATCGCCAAACTCTGGCGGGCGTGGTTCGGTTCAACTCGCCCGATCTCCACGCCGAGGCGAGCAGGGTGGTCGAAGCGGGCGCTCATGCGCTCGCCGCCGAGGCCGCCCATTTCGAGGAATTGAGCGCGCTTGCCGTCGCGGCAGCGGCCCGGATTGTTGGCACCGCCGATGCCATTGCCCGGATCGACGTCGCCGCCAGCCATGCGGTGCGCGCTGCGGAGGGCGGCTGGTGCCTGCCGCACCTGACCGAGCAGCCTTGCCTGGAGCTCGAAGGCTCGCGCCATCCGGTGGTCGAAGAAGCGCTAGGGCGCGACGGCGAGCGGTTTGTCGCCAATGATTGCGCGCTCGGGCCGAACGACCGGCTGTGGCTCATCACCGGCCCCAACATGGGCGGCAAGTCGACCTTCCTGCGCCAGGTGGCGATCGCCGCTTTGCTTGCCCAATCCGGCAGCTATGTTCCGGCGGTGCGGGCAAAGCTCGGCATCGTCGACAAGCTGTTCAGCCGGGTCGGAGCGGCCGACAATCTCGCCCGCGGCCGCTCCACCTTCATGGTCGAGATGGTCGAGACCGCGGCGATCCTGGCCCAAGCCACGCCGAACAGCCTGGTAATCCTCGACGAGATCGGCCGCGGCACCTCGACCTATGACGGGCTCGCGATTGCCTGGGCGGTGGTCGAGGCGATGCACGATCAGGTCAAAGCGCGCACCCTGTTCGCCACCCATTATCACGAACTGACCCGGCTGGCGGACCGGCTGGAGGCGCTGTCGCTCCATCATGTCCGCGCGCGCGAATGGAAGGGCGATCTCGTGTTGCTCCACGAGGTAGGCGATGGCCCGGCCGACCGCAGCTACGGCATTGCCGTCGCCAAGCTGGCAGGCATCTCGCCGCTGGTGCTGGCGCGGGCCAAGGCGGTGCTGGCCAAGCTGGAAGCCGGCCGCGACGCCACCGGCGGGATTGCGGCGGGGCTTGACGACCTGCCGCTGTTCGCCAGTCAGCAGGTCGAGCCGGCCGCCGTCGATCCCCTGGCCGAGGCGATCGCGGCGATCGACCCCGACGCCCTGACCCCTCGCGAAGCGCTCGATGCGCTTTATGCCCTGAAGCGGCTGGCGGCAGAGCAGTGAAAAGGAGTGGATGTTGGGACTGAGCATTTTGATGGCCGCCGTGGCAGCGGCTTCCAGCGCGCCGAATCAGACGGAAATGCTCCGCGTCGCCGATGCATTCGACCGGGCCCAGCTCAGCCAGGACCGGCAGGCGCTCGAAGCGATGGTCGATGACGAACTGGTCTTCATCGAGAGCTCCGGCAAGCGATCGGGCAAGAAGGAGTTTGTCGGCGGCTGGACCGATGCCGGCACCCGCTACAACCCCATCCAGTTGATCGACCGGACGGTCACGCCGCTGGGGGACGATGCCTTCGTCGTCTCGGCGGAAACGACGCTGTCAGGGACCAGCGGCGATAAGGCGTTCAGCAGCCGCTTTCGCTTCAGCGACACCTTCCGCCGTCGCGACGGTCGGTGGCAAGCGATCCATATCCAGGTGACCCGGATCGGGAACTGAAGTGCGCCAGCCGCCGCGCTACTCGCTGATTGCCGACCGGCGGGAGATCGTCGACCGGCGCGCGATCGGCGACAAGCTTCAGACGCTGCCGTCCGTAAAGCTTCAGGCCGAAGCGACCGACTTGCTACGCTCCGCGCTCGACCGGGGAAAGGCGGAAATTGCGCGTCGCTTTGCTGCCGAGCCGGGGCGGGGCCGAGTCACAGCCGCCTCCTACTGTTTCCTGGCGGACCAGCTGGTCCGGCTCGCTTACGACCTCGTCACCACCCGCATCCATCCGCGACCGGAAGGCTCCTCGTGCAGGGTCGCAGTCGCTGGATTGGGCGGCACCGGGCGCGGCGAGATGGCGCCGTTCAGTGACCTCGACCTCATGTTCCTGGTTCCGGAACGCGGGTCCCCTTGGTGCGAGCAGGTGATCGAGACCCTGCTCTATATATTGTGGGACCTGCAGCTGAAGGTCGGCCAGTCGGTCCGCACGCCCAATCAGCTGATCGCGGCGGCGAGGGAAGACGTTACCGTTCGAACCGCGCTGCTCGAAGCCCGCTGGATCTGGGGCGACGAGCAATTGTGCGACGAAGCGCTCGGGCGGTTCCGGACCGAGGTCGTCGCCGGCAGCGGCCGCGAGTTCGTGGCGTTGAAGCTCGCCGAACGCGACGCCCGGCACCAGCGGATGGGGGATAGCCGATATGTCGTCGAGCCCAACGTCAAGGACGGCAAGGGGGGGCTGCGCGACCTCCATACTCTCTATTGGATCGGCCAATATATGTTCGGCGTCGAACGGCCCGCCGAACTGGTTGACAAGGGTTTGTTCAGCGCCGCCGAGTTCCGCAGGTTCGAGCGGGCCGAACGCTTCTTCTGGTCGGTGCGCTGCCACCTTCATTTGATCGCCGGCCGCGCGGAAGAGCGGCTCGGTTTCGACATGCAGCGCCAGATCGCCGAAGCGATGCGCTACTCCGACCGGCCCGGCAAATCGGCCGTCGAACGCTTCATGCAATTCTATTTCCTGAATGCGAAGGCGGTCGGTGACCTCACCGGGCTGTTCCTTGCCCAGCTCGACGAGCAGATGGGCGACAAGGGGCGGCGCTTCGCGCTGCCGACTTTCCGACGGCGCCCAAAGCATCTCCACGGCTTCACCATTGACCGTGGCCGGCTGTCGATCCCGAACGACCATTGGTTCGAGGACGATCCGGCGCGGTTGATCGAGCTATTCGCGCTAGCCGCCAAGGAGGGGATGGAAATCCACCCCAACGCCATGCGCCTCGCCACGCGAGATGCGCGGCTGGTCGACCAGGTACGCGACGAGCCGCGCGCTAATGCCTTGTTCCTGGAGGTGCTGACCGCTGAGAACAAGCCGGATGTCGCGCTGCGCTGGATGAATGAAGCCGGCGTGTTCGGCCGCTTCGTTCCGGACTTCGGCCGCGTCGTCGCCCAGATGCAGTTCGACATGTATCATCATTATACGGTCGACGAGCATTCGATCCGGGCGATCGGGCTGCTGTCCCGGATCGAGCGAGGCGAGTTGGCCGAGGATCATCCTTTGTCGACCGCGCTGTTCGACCAGATCGCGTCGCGCCGGGTGCTCTATGTCGCGGTCCTGCTGCACGACATCGCCAAGGGGCGTGGCAGCGACCATAGCGAGCTTGGCGCCGAAGTGGCGATGGAGCTTTGTCCCCGCTTCGGTCTCGACGAAGCCGAAACCGAAACGGTGGCATGGCTGGTCCGCTATCACTTGCTGCTGAGCAACACCGCATTCCGCCGCGACGTCACCGATCCCAAGACGGTCGAGGATTTCGTTCGGGTGGTGCAGAGCCCGGAGCGGCTCCGCCTGCTGCTGATCCTGACCGTGGTCGACATCCGCGCGGTCGGACCGACGACCTGGAACGACTGGAAACGGCAATTGCTGCGGGCGCTGTTCGATGCCGCCGAGGAGCGGCTTCGCCTAGGCCACAAGCAGCGCGGCCGTCACGAGCAGGTGGAGGCGCGTCAGAGCGAGCTTGCCGACGCGCTGCCGTGGAAGGCTTCAGCTATCCGCGCCCATGCCCGACGGCTGCCGGACAGCTATTGGATCGCCGAGCCGCCCGAATGGCAGCAGGCCAACGCATTGCAGGTCGCGGGCGCGGAGGCGCATTTTGGCGATGCCGAGCCATCGGTGGTTGCGGCGCCCGACCCGGTCTCGGGCATGACCAGGGTCAGCATATTCGCCCCGGACCGTCCCGGCCTCTTCTATCGCATTGCCGCAGCGCTGAGCGGTGCCGGCGCGTCGATCGTCGACGCCCGCATCCACACCACCAAGGACGGCATGGCGCTCGACAATCTGCTGGTCACCGATGCGCAGGGCAAGGGTTATGAGGATAGTCGGCTAAGAAAGCGGCTGGCCAATGCGGTTGAGAAAGTACTGCGGGCCGAGGCGGAGCCGCAACTGCCGGCGATGGGCAAACTGCCGCGGCGGGCGGAAGCGTTCCGGGTCGCGCCGCGCGTGCTGGTGTCTGACAAGGCGTCCAGCCGCACGACGGTGGTCGAAGTCAACGCGCGCGACCGGCCGGGGCTTCTCGCGCGCCTTGCGCAAGCGATCCACGCCGCCGGTCACCAGCTCCACTCGGCCCATATCGCCACCTATGGCGAGCGAGCGGTCGACGTTTTCTACCTGACCACGGCCACGGGGAAGAAGCTGAGCGAGGAGGAAGGCGCCGCGCTACGGGCGGCGCTGCTCGCTGTCGCCGCAGCGGCCGGATAGAAAAGGGCCCGCCGAACCGGCGAGCCCTTCCCCCTTT
>DASWTR010000174.1:0-2720 GCA_036402035.1 Sphingomicrobium sp. | reverse complement strand
GCTGTGCGACCCCCGCCTCGTCGGCTGTCCTGAGCAGCGCCAGCGTGTCCTTTGGGAAGCAGCTGCCGCCGTAGCCGGGGCCGGCGTGGAGGAACTTCGGCCCGATGCGGTTGTCGAGCCCGATCCCGCGGGCCAGATCCTGTACATCGGCATCAACCGCCTCGCACAGGTCGGCCATCTCGTTGATAAAGCTGATCTTGGTCGCCAGAAAGGCGTTGGCGGCATATTTGGTCAGCTCGGCTGTGCGTCGCGAAGTGAACAGCATCGGCGCGCGGTTGAGGAACAAGGGCCGGTAGATTTCGGCGAGGCACTCCCGCGCGCTGTCATCCTCGGCCCCAACCAGGATCCGGTCAGGATGCTTGAAGTCGGCGATCGCAGCGCCCTCGCGCAGGAACTCGGGGTTGGAGGCGACCGACACGCCGTCCGGTGCGCCCTTTTCCTTGAGCAGCTCGGCGATCCGGTCGCCGGTGCCGACCGGCACCGTCGACTTGGTCACCACCACCACCGGTCCTTCGAGCAGGCCGGCCAGCTCCTCGACCGCCGCGAAAACGTAGCTGAGGTCGGCGTGCCCGTCGCCGCGCCGCGATGGCGTGCCGACTGCGATGAACACCGCTTCCGCGCCCTGCAGCGCCTCACTCAGCTGGGTCGTGAACTCCAATCGCCGCCGCGCAACGTTCGACGCGACCAATGCCTCCAGGCCCGGCTCCCAGATCGGCATCCGCCCGGCCAGCAGTCCGTCAATCTTGCCCTGGTCCTTGTCGACGCAGGTCACATGATGACCGAAATCGGCCAGGCAGGTGCCTGAAACCAGGCCGACATAGCCGGTGCCGATCATCGCGATGCGCATGCTCTATTCTCTTTCCTGCAGGCTTCGGCGCGGCTTTAGCCAGCGAAACCGGCTGACGCCAGCGCGAGAAGCGGCTTCACCCAGCCGACGCGTGGCGGACCGCCCAATCATGCATCGCCCGTAGGACCGGCTCGAGCGATGCGCCGATAGGGGTCAGCCGATAGTCGACCCGCGGCGGGATCTCGCGATAGTCGATCCGCTGGACCAGCCCGTCCTGCTCCATTTCCTTGAGCGTTCGTGACAGCGTCCGATGGGTGATCGCACCCAATGACCGCTGCAGCTCGTTGAACCGCTTGGGACCACTCAGCAGCCAGTGGATCACCAGCGGCTTCCATCGGCCGGCGATCAGCAGCAGGGTATGTTCCGCCGGACAGCCTGGTTGCTTGGACAAGGATCAGTATCCTGAATGACCGTACTTGTTGCAAAGCACCTATGTCACATATTCGATCGGCAACGCAATCGAGGGACAAGTTCATGAAGAAGGTGATCGAAATCCTGCGCGCCCAAGGCAGCCACTGGGTCGGCGACGGTTTCCCGGTGCGATCGCTGTTCAGCTACCAGGGCGACACCAGGGCGATCAGCCCGTTCTTGCTGTTCGACTATGCCGGGCCGTTCCGCTTTGCGCCGGCATTCCGGCCGCGCGGCGTCGGGCAGCATCCTCACCGCGGGTTCGAGACGGTGGCCATCGTCTACGACGGCGAGGTCAGCCATCGCGATTCGACCGGCGGCGGCGGCACCATCGGCCCCGGCGACGTTCAGTGGATGACCGCCGCCGGCGGGATCATCCACGAGGAATTTCATTCGCCGGGCTACACCAAGACCGGCGGCCCGTTCCGAATGGTGCAGCTGTGGGTCAACCTGCCGGCCAAGGACAAGATGTCCCCGCCGGGTTACCAGGCGATCCGCGATGCCGACGTCCCCGTGGTCGACCTCGGCGCGGGCCGTGCCCGGATCATCGCCGGCGAGCTGAATGGCACCAAGGGCCCGGCGAGAACGTTCACGCCGATCAACCTGTGGGACGTGCGGATTGAAGCCGATGCAGCGATCGAGCTGCCGCTGCCCGAGGGCCATAACGCGATGATCGCGGTGCTCGCCGGCCATGCGACGATCGACGGCCAAGGCGTCGGCGAGGCGGAAATCGCCCGGCTGTCGACCGATGGCGGACCGGTTTCGATCAAGGCCGACGGCGAATCCATGCTGCTGGTGATGACCGGGGAGCCGATCGAGGAGCCGGTGGTTGGCTACGGTCCGTTCGTGATGAACAGCGAGTCCGAAATCCGCCAGGCGGTCGAGGACTTCAACGCCGGCCGCTTCGCCCAGGCCGTCGCCTGAACAGCCAACGAGAGGAACGCCCATGCCCAAGACCGACATCGAGCCGATCCGCGACCCGGTAAGTGATCGGCTGCTGACCCCGCAGAACTGCGCCGTCGTGCTTATCGACTATCAGCCGGAGCAGGTCGCCACTGTCCAGTCCTCGCCGATCGAGGAGGTGATGCTGAACGTGAAGGCGGTATGCAAACTGGCCCGGGCCTATGATGTCCCGGTCGTTCTCTCGACCGTCGGCGTCGATCTCGGCGTCAACACCGGCACGATTGCCGAGTTGAAGGACGAGCTTCCGGATGTGCCGGAGATTGACCGGACCGGCGTCAACAGCTGGGAGGATCCGGATTTCCGCGCCGCGATCGAGGCCACCGGCCGCCGCAAGATCGTCATCTGCGGCCTGTGGACCGAAGTCTGCCTGGCCTTCCCGACGCTCGACATGCTGGCCGAGGGCTATGAGGTCTATCCGGTGATCGACGCGGTCGGCGGCATCTCCAAGGTCTCTCACGACAGCGCGATCCAGCGGATGCTCCAGGCCGGCGCCCATCCGGTC
>DASWTR010000173.1:0-1885 GCA_036402035.1 Sphingomicrobium sp. | reverse complement strand
CCATCAAAGCGGCCGCAATAATCATCGAATCGTAGATCGAAAGATTGCTCGCCTCAGCAACCATCAAACCTTGACGATGAAGGGCGACATCGAGCGTCACAATGGGGTCGCACAGTGAGGTGATAACCGCCAGCGCTTCATTGGTCCGCTCCCACGACATGCCTAACTTGCGCCGCGCGACTGAGGCGAACTCGTTAAGGCATTGGACACTGATCGCGCCTCCGAGCTCGATCAGCTCCTGCGCCCTCCCCGAGCGCCGGTCGTCCGCTGCATATCCATACAGCAGCACATTGGTGTCGAAAAACGCGCGGCTCACCGAGCGTTGGCTTCCTCGCGGTCAAACTTGAAATTTTTAGGAAAGCGCACGGCAAGCTGGCGCATCCGTTCGATCAGGGCCTTCCTTCGCTGCTCTTCGGTAATGACCGCGACCTCACCGGAATCAAGCGCTCGCAACTCGACTTCATCACCTTCCTTCAGGCCCAGCTCACGAGCCACGTCGGCGGGAATACGCACCGCAAGGCTGTTGCCCCATTTGGCGACCTGCATCACGAACCCTCCATGGATATACGTTCAATTCATGTATATCAAAGGCTGATCGGCCGAACAAGGCCATTGGCCTCACGCCGCGCTGCGGATGGTCCAGCCGGCCATCAGGTCGAGGTGCCGGCCCAATTCCGCGACGGTGGGGTCGGAACCGAGGTGGGAAAAGGCCGGCAGCGGGTCCTGTCCACGCATCGAGCGCCAGAAATGGAGGATCAGCCCTTCGATCTCCGGCCGGTCGATCATGATCTGGCTTTCGAGCCGGTCATTGGGGAGCGGACGCAGCGGCTTGTGATAGAAGGGGTCGAGCTCGCGCCACAGGAATTTGATAGTGGTGGGCGAGACGAACGCCTTGGCCATTGCCCGCTCGAACCGCTCGTACTCGACCCGACCCCGCTTGCGCGCCAGCCAATAATGCCGCCTGCGCGACATCGGCATGGTCAGGAAGAACAGGCCGAACAGCCCGAGCAGGCCGTAGAGCAACCAGTCACTGAGAGTCAGGCGATCGCTCCCGTTTCAGTGCCGACATCGTTGCGACGCAACGCCTTGAGCACCGTCTCGACGATATGAGGAGCGTTGAGGCCGGCCTCGTCATATTGCTTGTGCGGGCTTTCCTGGTCCTGGAAGATGTCGGGCAGGCGCATGGTACGCAGCTTTAAGCCGGCGTCGATCAAACCCTCGTCGCTGGCCATGGTCAGCACATGGGCGCCAAAGCCACCGATCGCGGCCTCCTCCACCGTCACCGCCACCTCGTGCGTCGTCAGCAACTTGCGGATCAGCTCTTCGTCGAGCGGCTTGGCGAAGCGCAGATCGGCGACCGTCGTCGACAGTCCTCGGGCTTCGAGCAGGTCCGCCGCCTTCTCAGCTTCCTCAAGCCGCGTCCCGAGCGACAGGATTGCGACCTTCTTGCCTTCGCGGACGATGCGGCCTTTGCCGATCTCCAGCGCCTCCGGCACCTGCGGCAGCGGTAAGCCCCGGCCGCTCCCGCGCGGATAACGGACGGCGATCGGCCCGCTGTCGTGCAGCGCCATTGTGTGGACCATATGAACCAGCTCGACCTCGTCGGCGGCGGCCATCACTACAAAATTCGGCAGGGTGCAAAGGTAGGCCAAGTCGAAGCTGCCGGCATGGGTACAGCCGTCGGCACCGACCAGCCCAGCGCGATCCATCGCGAAGCGGACGGGCAGATTTTGGATGGCGACATCGTGGACCACTTGGTCATAGGCGCGCTGCAGAAACGTCGAGTAAATCGCGCAGAAGGGACGATGCCCCTGAGCGGCTAGTCCCGCGGCGAAGGTCACCGCATGCTGTTCGGCAATGCCGACATCGAAGGTGCGATCCGGGA
>DASWTR010000172.1:0-2286 GCA_036402035.1 Sphingomicrobium sp. | reverse complement strand
ATGACCGAGGCTTGGGTCATGCGGTTGAACAGGGTCGACTTGCCGGCATTGGTATAGCCGACCAGCGCGATCACCGGCCATGGCGCGCGCTGGCGGCGGCCGCGGTGAAGGCCACGAGTCCGCCTGACCTGGTCGAGCTCGCGCCGGATTCTCGCCATGCGGTCGCGGATCAGCCGCCGGTCGGCCTCGATCTGGGTTTCGCCAGGACCACCGAGGAAGCCGAAGCCGCCGCGCTGCCGCTCAAGGTGGGTCCAGCTACGCACCAGACGCCCGGCCTGATAATCGAGATGGGCCAATTCGACCTGCAACCGCCCTTCAGCGGTCGCCGCGCGCTCGCCGAATATCTCGAGGATCAGTCCTGTGCGGTCGATCACCTTGCACTTGGTCTCGTCCTCCAGCGTCTTCTGCTGGACCGGACTGAGCGCGGCGTCGACGACCAGCAGCTTCGCTTCATTGTCTTCGGCGAGCGAGGCGATCTCCTCGACCTGTCCCTTGCCGAACAGGCTAGCGGGACGAACTTGGCGCAGCTTGAACGATTTGCGGGCGATGACTTCGATGCCGATCGCCTGGGCCAGGCCCACCGCCTCCTCGACGCGAGCGTCGAGCGAGCGAAGGCCCCCTTCCCCAATCCGTTCCGGCACGACAACGAGCGCGCGCTCCCCACGCGTTACGCCCCCGTCCTCGCCGCGATTGAAGACGCTCAGCCTGCTTCCTCCGGCTGAGCCTCGCCCGCCAGGTTGAGCGGGTGACCCGGCTGCATGGTCGAGATCGCGTGCTTGTAGACCAGCTGCACCTGTCCGCCCCGCTCCAGTACCAGCGAGAATTGATCGAACCCGGCGACCGCCCCCTGCAGCATCACGCCGTTCACCAGAAAGATGGTCATCGGCTCATGCTGGCGCGACGCGGCCTGCAGGAACAGGTCCTGGAGCATCGGCTTGCGGCCGTTGGCTCCTTCCCCGCCAAGTTCCGGCAGGTCGGCCGGCGGCTGGGTTGGCATGATGGTCGAGATCGAATGTTTATAGACGAGCTGGGCGCTACCGTCGCGGCGCAGCAGCAGCGAGAATGGGTCGAACCAGGTCACCACCCCCTGCAGCTTGACGCCCTTCACCAGGAAGATGGTGACGGGAATCTTCGACTTGCGGATGCCGTTGAGGAACTGATCCTGCAAGCTCAGCGGTTTATCGGCCATTTTTATTATTGTTCCTCATCGCGCTTGTCCCCCAGCCCGAGGGCCTTGAGCTTCCGATGCAATGCCGAACGCTCCATGCCGATGAACGATGCGGTGCGGGAGATGTTGCCGGAGAAGCGGCGGATCTGAATCTTGAGATATTCGCGCTCGAAGCTCTCGCGCGCTTCGCGCAGTGGCGAGCCCATGATCGCAAGCGACGGCCCGCCGATCCCGACCGAGCCCTGCGAATCGAGAATCTCCGGCGGCAGCAGGTCGACCTCGATACAGCCGACCCGGTCGCCGGGGGTCATGATCAACGTGCGCTCGATGATGTTGCGTAGCTGGCGGACATTGCCCGGCCAGTCATGCGCCTGAAGCGCGGCCATCGCTTCCTTGGATAGCTCCGGGGTCTGGATGCGCCGTTCCGCGGCGAAGCGGGTCAGGAAATGGTCGACCAGCTCCGGTATATCCTCGCGTCGCTCGCGCAGCGGCGGGATTCTCACCGGCACGACGTTGAGCCGATAATAGAGATCCTCGCGGAACCGGCCCGCCGCGATCTCGTCCTGGAGATTGCGCGAGGTAGCCGACAACACGCGGACATCGACCTTGACCGGACGCTGGCCGCCGACTCGGCTGTAACTCTGGTCGGTGAGGACACGCAGGATCTTGGCCTGAGTGGTGACCGGCATGTCGGCAATCTCGTCGAGGAACAATGTCCCGCCGTGCGCCTGCTCGAGCAGCCCAGGGCGCGACACGCCGTTCTGCTCGCTGCCGAACAGCTCTTCCTCGACCCGATCGGGGCTCATCATCGCGGCGGAGAGCACGATGAACGGCGCAGTCGCGCGCGGGCTCCAATTATGGATCATCCGCGCGGCGATTTCCTTGCCTACCCCCGCCGGTCCCGTGATCAGCACCCGGCTGCCGGTCGGCGCGACCCGCTTCAGGGTCGCCCGGACCGTATTGATCGCCACCGAGGTGCCGTCGAGCTGGTCGTCCGGGCCGACCTGCTGCCGCAGCTTCACATTCTCGCGCCGGAGGCGGTCGGTCTCGGTCGCCCTCCCGACCAGGTGCAGCAACCGGTCCGCCTTGAACGGCTTTTCGATGAAATCGACCGCGCC
>DASWTR010000171.1:0-6779 GCA_036402035.1 Sphingomicrobium sp. | reverse complement strand
GCGCTGCGCCAGACGCAGGCGCTGTTGAGGCGGGAAGACACCGAAGAGATTCTTCAGCGGATGGAGCTGGAGAACGGCCACTTCGCCGAACGGCTGCAATCGGACGAAGTGAAACAGGCGATCGCTGCCTTCTTCGCGGCCCGGGCGAAGGCGCCGGCCGCCTGATTATCAGGCGATGTAGACTTTCTTTGAACGGGTTAGGTTGACCACCGGGCCGTCGAACAGAAGGAAGTTCGGTGTCATCGAGAAGGTGGTGGTAATGGTGAGGAAGCCGGCATTTGCCTCGTTGACGGTCGGAGTGCTGGGATCGTCGACGGGCCGCGACACTGCGACGGCGAAATTTCCGAGCCCCGTGCCGAACAGCTTTTCGTTGACCCTCGTCTGAATTTGGAGATCCGTGGCCGTGCTGCAAACGCCGGCGGCGGTCGGGTTCTGGCAAACCGTAGCCAGCCGCGCGCCCTCGCCCAGCGCATGCTGCATTCCGGCAATCGCCTGGAATACGATGCCGAGCTGGAAAATTCCCCACAGGAACATCACCAGCGTCGGAAGCACGATGGCAATCTCGATCACGGCGGCGCCGCGCTCATCGCGAATGGGTGACCGCAGCTTTCTCATTGCACGCGAATCCCCGCTTCCCCGACCAGCGTGTAGGTGCCGTTGGGATTTGCGCCGAGCCACCTTGTGTTGAACATCGGCGTGAAGGTCTTTTCGATTCGGACATTGACGTAGCGGGCCTGCGGTTCGCCGTCCTCGCATACGATCTTGTAGTCCTCCACCATCTCTTCCATCGTCGACGGGGCGGTGTTCTGCGGTACGCCGTCGCATTCGAGCCAGAACCGAACCTCGACAGCGCCTGCCCCAACGCCAGCGGCCTGCATGGCCTCAGTCTGAAGTGTTTGGAACAGCGCGGTTTGCTTCTTGCCGTTCATCGTTCTCTCGATCGACCGCTGGGCGGCCTGCTCGAGCTGCAGCTTGGCCGAATAGCCGCGACTGAGATCGGTCATGCCGATCACCAAGGCCGCCAGAACCGGCGCAACTAGCGCCAACTCGATGACCGAGGTGCCGCGTTCGTCGCGAACGAGGTGTGCAAGCCGCTTCATCATGCCACCAACCGCACGTGGCGGCCCATGAATCCATCGTCGCCGCCGGCAGCACAGGTGGCGTCGATAGTGTTGTTGATGCTGCCGTTGCCGGCAAACTCGACGACGTAGGACACGAACTTGCCGCAATCGAAATCGAGCCCGGCGTTACCATTGATCTGGAGCTGCTGGTTGGGGAAGTAGAATGCGCCGCCCAGCACAGAATCCGAATTGCCATTGATCGTGTTGACGATGTTGCTGCCCATCTCGGCGCGGCGATCCTGGTAGAAGAGGATGCCCTCATAGTCGCCGCCGTCTGGCGCGCTCATTATCATCTCGGCGCCGCCGTTGATGCTGACTGTGCCGATCGGTGGTGGCCCGCCGTCATTGTCAGTCAAGTCACTGTTGGTCAAAATGATGGTGCATCCTGTGCAACTGATCTTCGCCTGCGCCCCAGCCGAGAAATTGCCGCCGTCAATGATATAAGTAGCGCTGCCCAATCTGAGCGTGCCGTTGACGTCGATTTCGCTGACGCACTGGAGGCCGGTGTCGGCTCTCCGATCGATCACGTCGTTCTGGTTGTTTATCCTGATTCTGTTCGCGTTGCCCTTGCACGGCGTAAACGACGCAGGAGGATTGATATCTGCGTAAGGGTCTGGCTGCTTGACGGTGAACGGCAAGAGTTCAGCACCACCCCAGTTGTTACTGCCCTGAATATCACCAACGGCGGCAACCGGCGTAGCGTTCACCTCGGATGAGCCGGTAGCGATGGCGGCCGTAAGCGAAGTCGAGTTGGTGATCATCCCGCAGCCAAGATCGATATCGCCGTTACCCGTCGACTTGATCCCCGTCTCGCTCGTGTCGATCAGGCTGATGACGCAATACACGCCCGTCGCGACCGTCGCCGCGGTCGCCCTGGTGGTGATAACTGGAGCGGACGACATGAACAGCGAGGAAAAGCCCAGGGTCCGCTGAAGCGCCAGCTCGACCCTGACGGGGTTGGTCCAGTTGGTTCCATTGGGATAATCAATCTCGGGGTAGCCGGCGAGAAGCGGAATGTTGGTATGATTGTGCCGGCTAAGATCGTCGGCGACTGCGGTAGCCACATTCGATGTCGAGCTGTCGTTGGCGATTCGGTCGTACACGCCCGCCAGCGCGGCGGAATCCGCGGCCCGCTGAAGCTGGCGCTTCCACAGGGCCCATTGGATCGTGTCGGTCGCCAGCCCGGCCGCGCCGACGACCAGCGGCAGCGCCGCGCCCGCGATAACTAGTGCGTTGCCGCGCCTGTCGTTCCACAGCTTCTTGAATGCCTTGAGCATCTCTTATCCCCGACGGATCGCACGATTGGGCTCCCGTCTAGCGCCATCAAGGTAAGCGATCGGTTCCGAGGGATGGTTGACCAAATCCTAACCACGTTTCGGCCGCGCCGCTTGAAGATGTGCGTCTTAGCCCTATAATACACCGACAAGCCTCTTGCGCGGTTGGGGCGGGCCGTCCACCCTCCCATGCAAAGGCAAGAGAGGGATGAACATGGCCAGCGAACCCCAATCGGCGACTGCAACCGCGACCAAGATCAAACTCGAGCCGCCAGAGGCGCTGCAGAGCATTACGGTGCAGGAGGCGTCAGGCCTGGTGCCGCTCAAGGGCGAGGAGGTCAGCGAGCTCGACCAGAAGGTCGCCAAGTTCGTCGACGAGCTGGCCGCGCTCGATTCCAACAGCCCGGAATTTGGCAAGAAGGTCGATCAGCTGACCGCGATGGGCCGCAAGGAGATCGCCGAGGCGGCCGGCGCGTCGAATCGCTTCCTCGATCGGCCGGTCAAGGCGATCGACAGCGACACCGGCATCGGCGCCGACCTGACCGAGCTACGCCGCACGGTCGAGGAGCTCGACCCCAAGGAGAACAGCAAGGGCTTCACCACCCGCAAATTCCTAGGGATCATTCCGTTCGGGCGCAGCATCAACAATTATTTCGACAAATATCGCAGCTCCCAGACCCATATTTCCGCGATCCTGCTGCGTCTCGGCAACGGCAAGGACGAGCTGCTGATGGACAATGCGGCGATCGACACAGAGCGGGCGGGCTTGTGGAAGACGATGCACAAGCTGGAGCAGATGATCCACATCTCCAAGGCGCTCGACAAGCAGCTGGAGGACAAGGCCAACGAGCTTGACGCGACCGACCCGGCCAAGGCCAAGGCGATCCGCGAGACCGCGCTGTTCTATACCCGGCAGCGGACCACTGACCTGCTGACCCAGATGGCGGTGACGGTGCAGGGCTATCTGGCGCTCGACTTGGTGAAGAAGAACAATGTCGAGCTGGTGAAGGGTGTCGACCGCGCCTCGACCACCACCGTCGCGGCCCTGCGTACGGCGGTGACGGTGGCCCAGGCGATGACCAACCAGAAGCTGGTGCTGGAGCAGGTCAGCGCGCTCAACGCGACCACTGCCAATATGATCGACAGCACGGGCGAGATGCTGCGCACCCAGACGGGGGCGATCCACGAGCAGGCGGCAAGTTCGACCATCCCGCTGGAGACGCTGCAGCGCGCCTTCCAGAACATCTATGACACGATGGATCAGATCGACCAGTTCAAGCTGGCCGCGCTGACCAACATGAAACAGACGGTCGACACGCTGGGCAAGGAAGTGGAGAAATCCAAGGGCTATATCGCCCGCGCCGAGGGCGTCGCCCAGGGCAAGCTGGAGGCCGCTCCATCGCCGTTCGAACCTATTGAGCAGAAGTGATTGTGACGCATGACCCCCTTTCCGTTCGTCCTGAGGAGGGACTGAGCGACCCCGGACTTGTTCCGGGCGAGACGAAGGCCCGTCTCGAAGGACATCCTTCGAGACGCCGCTTCGACAGGCTCAGCGGCTCCTCAGGACGAACGGGTTTAACTGCCAAGATCGTCCCATGATCCCAGACAAGACCACTCGGACGATCGATCATGCGAATGCCATCTTCGCTCGCCTCGACGAGCGGGATGGGGCGGTGCGCGATGCGGCCCGGCGCGAGCGGGACCGGCTCAACGCCGGCTTTGGCCGGGCGGTGGTTCGGGCGGGCATCGGCGTCGGGCTGATCAGCCTGGCGGCGATCGTCATCGGCCTGATCATCCCGATCGGCATGTTCGGCTTCCTCGCCGCGGTCGGATTGGCGGTCGGCGTCGCCGCGCTGCTGCTGTTCAGCGGAACCAGGCAAATCGCCGCGCCCAACGTCACGCCCGACCTGCCCAACGGGCAGATGGTCCAGCGCTTCGACAGCTATCTATTCCGCGCCCGCCGCGCCCTTCCCGCGCCGGCCCAGGCCGAGCTCGACCGGTTGTCAGCGCAGTTGCCGGCGCTGCGCGAGACGCTGGAGCGAGTCCCTGATCTCGACCCCAACGCCCAGGATGCGCGGCGCTTGATGTCGGTGCACCTGCCCAATTTGATCGATCGCTATCTGCATGTGCCCAACACCTATCGTGGCCAGCTCGACGGCGAAGGCGTGACCGTCGACGCGCGGCTGGTCGAGGCGCTGACGGCGGGCCGAACGGCGCTGACCGACATCACCGAGAAGCTGGCCCGCAACGATCTTGCCGCGTTCGAGACGCAAGGTCGCTTCATCCAGTCGCGCTACAGCGAGAAGACGCTGGACGAGTAGATTGTTCCCCGGCGTAGGCCGGGGCCCAGGAAGCGCAGCTTTCCGTTCGATGCCTTTGAACGGCAGCTTCGCGCCTCCTAGACCCCGGCCTTCGCCGGGGACCAACTAACCTACAATTCCGGCAACCCTCAGCCGTTCAAGCTCCGCCGCATCCACCCACTACCGCAACAATTCGCCATGCTCGCCGAGCGCCGGTGGCGGCAGCGGCGCGTTGGCCCGTTCGCCGTCCAGGTGGATCGGACAGCCGATCATCGGCACCTCGCCCAGCGCGCCGCCGTCAGCGGTCAGCCGCGCGCCGCGATGCATCGCCTGCGGGTCGGCCAGCGCCTGGCTGATGCTGTTGATCGGCCCGGCCGGGATTCCCGCGGCTTCCAGCTGGTCGAGCCATTCGGCCGCCGGCTTGCCCCTGATGATTTCGGCAATCAGCGGCACCAGTGTCTCGCGCGCGGCGACCCGCGCCGCATTGGTCCCGAAGGCCGGATCGTCCACCCATTCCGGATGGCCGACAATCGCCGCCAGCCGGGCGAACTGCCGGTCGTTGCCGACGGCGATAATGATCGGCTGATCCGCGGCGTCGAACGGCTGATAGGGCACGATGTTGGGATGGCCCGCTCCTTGGCGACCAGGGTCTTTGCCGCTGACCAGCGCGTTTGATGCCTGGTTGGCCAGCACCGCCAGCTGCGTGTCGAATAGCGCCATGTCGATCGTGGCGCCCTCGCCTGTCCGCTCTCGGCGGTACAGCGCGGCGAGAATGGCGTTGGCGGCGTACATTCCAGTGAACAGGTCCGCGATCGCCACGCCTGCCCTCACGGGCCCGCCGCCCGGCTCTCCGTCGGGCAGGCCGGTCAGGCTCATGAAGCCGCCCATCGCCTGGATGATGTAGTCATAGCCAGCGCGCGTGGCGTAAGGGCCATCCTGCCCGAATCCAGTGATCGAGGCGTAGATCAGCCGCGGGTAGGCCGATCGCAGGCTTTGCGCATCCAGGCCGAATTTCTTCAGGCCCCCGACCTTGAAATTCTCGACCAGCACATCGGCATCGGCCGCCATGCGGCGGACCAGCGCAGCCCCCTCCTCGGTACCAAAATCGATCGCCACCGATCGCTTGCCGCGGTTGGCCGCGAGGAAATAGGCGGCGACCTTCTGATCGCCATGTTCGAGCCAGGGCGGGCCCCAGTGACGCGTGTCGTCGCCGGCGCCTGGCTTCTCGACCTTGATGACGTCGGCGCCGAGGTCGGCGAGCAGCTGCGTTGCCCAAGGCCCGGCCAGCACCCGGCTGAGGTCGAGAACCCGGACCCCCTCCAGCGGCTTGTTCAAGCGACCCGCCGCTTCAGGAACCGGGGCTTCACATCGGCCAGGATCGCTTGCGCGGCGTTATGGCCCGGAGCGCCGGTCACGCCGCCGCCCGGGTGTGCGCCCGAACCGCACAGATAGAGGCCGGGCAACGGCATCCGATAATTGGACGCGCCGATCATCGGGCGGGCGCTGAACAGCTGGTCCGAACCCATCTTGCCGTGAAAGATGTCGCCGCCGATCAGCCCGAACCGCCGCTCCAGGTCGAGCGGCGAATGAATTTGGCGGGCGATGACCGATTTGGCGAAGCCTGGCGCATGCGCGTCGACGGTCGCGATGATCGTGTCGGCCGCCTTCTCGCGCTCGTCGTCCCAGTTGCGGCCATCCGGCAGCTGGTAGCGGAAATGCTGGCAGAACAGGCTGGCGACATGCTTGCCTTTAGGGGCCAGTTCCGGATCGAGCGTTGACGGGATCAGCATCTCGATCACCGGCTGCGACGACCAGCCGTTGAGCGCGGCGTCGGCATGGGCGCGGTGCATATAGTCCATGCTCGGCGCCATGATGATCCCGGCGGTCAGATGATCGCCACGCCCCGGCAGCGAGGTGAAATTGGGCAGCTTGTCGAGCGCGACGTTCATCCGGAAGGTCGCGCTCTCGCAGCCCCAATGGGCGAAATGATCCTCCACCTGGCGGCTGACCGCGCCCTTGGGCACCAGCCGGTCGAACAGCAGCTTGGGGTTGACGCCGGCGACCACCGTCTGCGCGCGCCAGCT
>DASWTR010000170.1:0-15142 GCA_036402035.1 Sphingomicrobium sp. | reverse complement strand
GCATTCAGTTCTTCCTTTCCGCTTAAGACGCGCTCCGGATCAAATTCCTCATCGCCGCCGTGCAATTCGGGATCGTAGGGCACATGGTAAGAGGCGCGGCGGGTCGACCGGCGGCGGAGATTGTCCGCCATGACGCTCGAGGCGGTCCGCATGACATAGCCGTTAAGATTGTCGATCGGCTCCTCGCTGTCACGGGCGACAATGCGCGCGAACACCTCCTGGACCAGGTCGTCGACATCGGCTTCGCCTGGTGACTGGCGGCGGAAGAAGCCGACCAGCCAGCGCCGGACCGGCTCGACCTGCCCGGCCAGTGTCGCTCTCGCGCTTCGGCCCTCCCCGCTCTCCGGCATCCGCCCTCTGTCTCACTCGCACGGCTCGAAGCCAAGTCAGAATCTGGCGTCATGGCGCCAGCGGCCGCACCGCGCCGTTGCGGTAACCTCAGCGAGGAATGACCCGAACTAATAGCGTTCAGACAGATCGCGATGCCTTCGCGATCGGGAACCGATATTCTTTCAAGGAGCAGCTCTTGATGCGAACCTTTTTCATCGGCCTCTTACTGGCCGCCAGCGCCGCGCCCATTGCCGCGCAGGGCTCGCCGTCGCTTGGCGCGGGAATCTCTCGCGAGGGACTGCTACGTGACGACCTCGAATTTGGCGGGCGCGAAGCGATCCAGGCCCGCGTCGATTTCGAGCCGGGCGCGATCGCCAGCCGTCACAGCCACCCGGGCGCGGAACTTGTCTATGTGCTCAGCGGGACCTTCGAATATCGCCTGGACGGGCAACCGCCGAAGACGCTGAAGGCCGGCGACGTCCTGTTTATTCCCGCAGGCGCGGTCCATGCCGTGGAGAATAAAGGGACCGGCAAGGCTTCGGAGCTTGCGACCTATATTGTCGACAAGGCCAAGCCCCTGATCGATCTCGCCGAATAGGCGACAACGGTCCCCGAAACTGGTAGGAGCAGGCTTTCCGAAGGGCGGGGCAATGCTCGGACGTGCCGCCTTTGTAATGGCGTCGGCAGTGCTTGCGCTGGGAGCGCCGGCCGCCGCCACCACTCGTCCCCAGCTCGTCGACATCCGTCCGCAACCGCTCTCCTCCGCGCTGAAGCGGCTGGCGCGCCAGACCGGCATCGAGCTGCTCTACAGCCAGGATTTGGTCCGCAATAAGCAGGCCGGCGGGGCGACGGGACGATTGACCGGCGCCGAGGCCCTGCGGCGGCTGGTCAGCGGCACCGGCCTTACCGTCAGGCGTGCCGCGTCCGGCGCCTGGATCATCGAGCCGGAGGCTCCGGCACCCTTGGAGCAGCAAGATGCCGACGTGCCGGAGATACTCGTCATCGGCCGGCGGACCCAAAACTCGGATATTCGAAGGCTCGAGGATGATGTTCAGCCCTATCGGGTCATCACCACCGAGCGCCTGACGCAGGCGCATCGGGACAATGTCGACCAATATTTCAGCAGCAGGGTAACGGCCAACACCAACGCGATCCCGCCGTCGCTCATGGAGAATGGCGAAACCCTGTCCCAGATCGACTTGCGCGGCCTTGGCTCGGACTTGACGCTGATCCTCCTCGACGGGCGCAGGCTGCCGCAGGTGCCGCAATCCGTATTCGGAATGCGGCAATCCGATATCAACGCCATTCCGTTGCAGGCGATCGAGCGGATCGAGGTGCTGACGGGGACTTCCGGCGGGATTCACGGGTTCGGCGCGCTCGGAGGAACGGTAAACGTCGTCCTCAAGCGCGACTATCGGGGCTTCGAGCTGCACGCAACGGGCGGCACCGACAGTCGCGGCGATGGCGGCCGGCTGGCCTTGGCCGGGCGGCTTGGCTTCACGCCGAACGACGGACGCACCGACGTGATGCTGTCGTTCGGGCTGGCGCGCTCGAACCCGCTCAGCACCGGCGACCGCGATTTCCGGCAAAGCGACAGGGAACGCACCGCTTCCCTGGTGACCGAGGCGTACGTCAACAACCTGCCGACGGCGGATTCGGTCGGCGTGTTCAGCTTTCTCGGCGACGAGCTGGTCTTCAAGCCGCAATATGGCGGCCAACCCCTTGGGGCCGGCTACACCTATCTCCCAAAGGGCTTCAGCGGCGATCCGGCGCAACTGGCCGCTTCGCTCGCGGCGCGCGCCGGCCAACTGGACTTCAGCCTTTCGGAAGGGGAAGCCGAGAACGGCCTCGGCTCCAACCCGAGGACGGCGGCCCTCATCGCCAATGTCCGCCATCGCCTCGGCCCGAACCTCGAGGCCTTCGTCGACGCCATCTTCCTCAGGAACCGCGGAAGACATGTCGAGCATTTGTCCCATGGAGAGCTGTTCCTGGACCCCGGTTCACCCCTCAACCCGTTCGAGCAATTCCTGATTCTTACCTACCCCGTGCCCGGCCGGACTTCGACCAAGACCGTGACCTTCGACTCCCGGCGCTTTGCCGCCGGCCTGGTCGCAACCCTGCCGCTCGGCTGGCGTGGCAACGCGGAAGCAACGGTCGGCTCGGTGAGGGCCCGGGAGAAGAGTTCGAACGAAGGCATTTTCCTCAGCCCGCTATTCGGAGATCCATCCAATCCGCAGTTCAACCCGCTCGGCAATTGGCAGGCCTTCCAGCAATCGCTTGGGCAATATCTGACCGACAGCTTCTTCGGCTTCGACCAGCGCAACAAATATGACGAGCAGTCGCTGCGCCTGGCTGGCCCGATCTTCCGCACGGCGGCCGGGCCGGCCATGCTGACGCTACTCGCGCAACGGCGGCGCGAGCATGTGCCGCGAAGTGGCGGGTTCCTGACAAGCAATGTCGAAGGCTCGCCGGTGACAAGCCTGTATGACTTCGCGCGCCGGTCCACCGCGACACGGTCGCTTCATGCCGAGATGAGAATTCCCTTGCTCAGCAAGGAGAGCGACGTGCCCTTGCTCTCCGGGCTGGAGCTGCAGCTTGCCGTTCGCCGGGACAATCAGCAGCTCCGCTTCTCGCGAGACCCCGCCCAGCCCGACACGTCGGAGCGATTGTCGCCTCGCTTTGCGGAGACCAGCTACACTGCGGGCGCGAAGGCCTTTCCCCTGCCATGGCTCATGGTTCGGGGAAGCTATGCAACCGGACGGATCCCGCCGCCGCCGCCGACCTTGATCGACGTCCAGGAGATGGACAGCTTTTCGATCACCACCGACCCCAGGCGCGGCGACCGGTTCCTGTTCCTGGACGGGCCCCATCTCGCCAAGACACAAGGCTCGCCCAACCTTAAGACCATCAAAGCGAGCACCTTGTCGGTCGGGCTGGTGGCCCGCCCGTTCGGCGAAGACGGGCTCAGGGTAGCGGTCGACTTTTCCCGTATCCGCAAGCGGGGAGACGTGCTGTTCCTCAGCGAAAGCATCGTGCTGGCCAATGAGGATTTCTGGCCGGAGCGGGTGACCCGCGAGCCGTTGAGCGATGCGGACCGGGCGCTTGGCTATACAGGCGGCAGGATCACCATGATCGATTCGAGGGCAATGAATGGCGCGGGCCTGCGGGTGGACTCGATCGACGCCAGCTTCGAATGGCCGACAAGGTTGCTCGACGGCCAGTTGCGGGTTTACGGCCTTGCGACGCGACAGGTCCGCAATGTGAAGTGGGGTTTGTTCGCCGACGATATCGAGCGGGTCGGTCGGCGCGAGGCCCCGTTGAAGTGGCGCGCCAATGGCGGCTTCGACTGGACGCGCGGCCGAACCTCGTTCGGGGCCAACCTCCAATATTTCAGCAAGTACAGGATCTATGAGCCCGGGCTGCCCGAGTTCCTCGAGGAGCAGATTGCGGAATTCCAGGGCGGAATATTTGTCGAGAGCCAAGTCTATCTGGACCTTTACGCCACCAGGCGGTTCGAGCTTTCCGGCTCCGGGCCGGTGCGCGAGGGGCAAGTGGATCTCGGGATCGTGAACCTGCTCGACAAGAAGCCGCCGAGGGAATCCAACTTCGCCTTCCTGGGGCCTGGCTACAGCAGGTACGGCGACCCCCGCCTCAGGCGAGTGGAGCTAACCCTAAGCCTCGCCTATTGACGTCTCCTGCGGCCCAACTTCACGGTAGCGTTGCACGGATTTCGGCCACGACGTCGCCGGGAGACTGGAGGTGCGCATAATGGCCGACGCCGGCCAGGAGGGTGAGCGACGCCTTCGCCTTGCGCGCGAACTCGATCCCCATCTGCTTGTCGATGTAGATATCCTCGGCCCCCCAGACGACTTTCAAGGGAGTCGTCAATCTTTGGAGATTGGTCTCAAGGAACTCCTGGTCGCGGGTGAAGTGGGAGTAGTAATGATAGAAGGCGTCTGCGGACGTGAGCTGACCCTGCCCCCAACCGGATGCCATGTCCGCCTTGAACCGCGCGGACAGGTCAAATCGGGCATCCGCCGCAAGGCCGCGCGTAAAGGCGTTGGCGAGCGTCTCGTCCCGGTTGGCGTTGAGCTGGACCCGGGCCTCGTCCGAGGCTGGCCCTGCCTTCAGCCTTTGCAATCGCTCGTGCATGAAATTCGGCCGATCGAACGGGGCGAAATCGCCGACGATGATGGTGCTCGCCAGATCAGGTCGATCGATCGCAGCAAGCAGGGCGGGAAGACCTGCGATGTCGGTTGCGTAGATGGTTAGCCTCGACGGGTCGATCGCGGCCGTTTCGATATATTTGGCAAGGACAGTGGCGTAGTCGCGCGGGGCGTAGCTGAACGTGCCGATGGCGGGCCGGGACGATTGGCCGAAGCCAGGCCAATCGAACGCGTGCACCTCAAACTCGCCGGCAAGGCCGAGCGAGACCTGCTCCCAGGCGAACAGGGTTTCGGGAAACCCGTGGAGCAGCAGGACGGTGCCCTTGGCCTTGGGATTGCGAAGAACCATGCGACGCAGAGACAGTCCCGGCTCGATCTCGACGAAGCCCACCTCGGCTTGCGGGCTCGCGCCGGCCGGGCTGCTCGCCGGTGCAGCCGCTAGGGAAGATGCGGACGCGGCCAGCAGGGCTGCGCCAGTGACCTTCAAGATTCGCTTCGCCATGTGCCTGCGTCTCCACATCGTGCCGAGCTTCGCCCGGTTTCAGGCGCCGCTCCAGACCATCCAATTCGCCGCCGGACACCGGACAGTTACGGTGCGCTCTTCCAGGCCCCGTAACGCCAATCCCCCCAGCACGAATTTGAGCTTGAGAGCAGCGGCAAGGACTTTGGGTCGCGTGCACCGGCTGCCGAGGATGCGGAGGCGAGCAGTGCCAATCTTCATTGAAGCGGGACTTTGGGGACTGTTCATTGCAAGCGGCCTTCCGCTCGGCGCGCTGTTCGCGGACATAGGCGGCCAACGACTGTCGCACCGGCAGATCGCCGCGGTGATGGGCTTCGGCGGTGGCGTGTTGATCGCGATCGTATCGCTCGACCTGATGGCGGCGGCATCCGAGACCGGGGATGCCATATCCGCGGTCGCCGGAGGGCTGGCCGGCGCCGCCAGCTTCAGCTTCATCAACTGGCGCCTGTCCGCCCTTGGCGCCAAGAATCGGAATCGCTGCGGCGAGTGCGTCGCCCAGCCGCGGGAGGCCGACCACCGAGGCAGCGGGACGGCCATCGCGCTTGGGGCGGTGCTAGACGGAATTCCCGAAGCGCTGGTCGTCGGACTGTCCATCTGGAGCGGCGGCACGGTCGGCATGGGCGTGGTGGCCGGCTTCTTCCTCGCCAATGTGCCCCAGGGCCTGTCGAGCGCCGCAGGGATGAAAAGCGCCGGCCGCTCGAGGCGCTATATCTACAGCGTGTGGACCCTGATCCCGCTCGTCATCGCCTGCGCGGCCGGGCTTGGCGCCCTGTTGCTTGGGGCAATTTCGATCCAGCTATCTGCCGGCGTCCTCGCATTTGCCGCCGGCGCGGTCATCGCGATGCTCGCGGAGGCGATGATTCCGGAAGCGTTCGACAAAGCGCCTCCATTTATCGGCCTGGTGACCGTCATCGGCTATCTCGCTGCGTTCCTGATGCTGACTGCGCATTAGCCTGGTCGCGGCCGCCCTCCGGCCAGTCACGAGTTAAAGGGGATAAGCGGGCGGTCGGGGTCCAGCCCCATCATCTAATTCCTGTAACCGGCCGAGCCCGGGTTTCGAAGTCCTTCAACGGCGCGGATGGCGCTTGAAACCCACGAAGGTCCCAATGATCCTCAAGGCCGTGATTTCCGGATTGATCATCGCCGGCGCGTCGGAAGTCGCGCGCCGGTCGCCCGCTATCGGCGGCCTGGTTCTTTCGCTCCCGCTGATCTCGGTCCTGACCTTCATCTGGATGTGGCGCGAGACCGGTGACCGGGAGATGATCGCCAACCTCTCCGACAGCATTTTCCTCTATTTCCTTCCGACCCTCCCCCTCTTCCTCGTCTTTCCGATGCTGCTTCGGGCGGGAATTGGTTTCCCCGTCGCCCTGTCGCTGGGGGTGGTCCTTACTGCCCTTCTTTACGGCGCCCTTCTGTTGCTCTCGCCGCATCTCGGCCTGCGCGCATGACCCGCCCTTACAATGGAGATTAGCAATGAATGTCGACGCCAAAACGCGGTCGGTTGAGAAGGATTCGCCCGAACAGGTGATCAGGAAGCTCGGCCGCCAGGTCGGGCTGCTGAAAGCGGAGATCAATCGTCTTCGCCGCGGATTGAATGCGATGGCTCAGCGCTTCGAGCCGTGGTGAGCCATCGAGGCGAGGCCGAACGGCGCCCGATGTAACCGAGCGAGACTTTGCCTCGTAGCTGGGAACAGTCGGCCGCGCCTTTGCCGCCGCTAGCATTTAAGGAAATCCCAGATGAACAAGATCAGCAAAGTCATTTACACCGCCCGCGTGCATTCGACCGGCGGCCGGGAGGGAGCGGCCCGCAGCGACGACGGGCGGCTCGATGTCGCCCTCGCCACTCCGGGCACGCCGGCGGCCGGGACCAACCCGGAGCAGCTGTTCGCGGCTGGATGGTCCGCCTGCTTCATGGCCGCGATTGAGATCGCGGCCCGCGAAGCCAAGGTGAAGCTCGCCGACGGACTGGCGATCGATTCCGAAGTCGATCTGGGCTCGAACGACGACGGCTATCTGCTTGGGGCCAGGCTCAACGTCACGATCCCGGGCGTAGACCGGGCGACCGCGGAGGCGCTGGTCGACAAGGCGCACCAGACCTGCCCCTATTCGAAGCTCAGCCGCGGCAATATCGAGGTGCAGTTCACCATCGCCTAATTACCGGGCGCGGCTCCGGCCCGATCTACCAGTCCCCTGGAGCGTCGTTCCGGAGCCGCTTTGCCGTAGATCAGGATCCCGAGGAGGATCAGGTGAATATCATCATTCGATTGGGAGCCGCCTTGTTGGCGGCGAGCACATTGCCATCGGGCGTTGTGGCCGAGCCGGGAGGCGCCAAGGGCCGGGCAATTCCATTCCTGCCGCTTCCCAGCGAGGCGCCGCCCCGGCTCGAAGTCGACCAGCCGCTCCACGGTCCGCTCGCTGACCGGGGCGTTGCGATCATTCCCTATCGCACCGAGAATTTCCGGATCCTGCCGGTTTTCGGCCCGACTGCGGCGGACGTCTCACCGCGCGCCGGCCATCTCCATGTCAGTGTCGACGACCTCCCCTGGCGATGGGCGGATATCGGCAATGGCGATGCGATCGTCCTCGTCGGTCTCTCGCCCGGACCGCACAAGGTGCTGGTTGAACTCGCCACGCCGGTCCACCAGATCCTGGCCAGCAAGGCGGTGACCTTCACCGTGCCAGTGCCGGGTCACCATCCGCAGTGAAGGCTTTGCCCCGCCTGGCGCGCTTGAGTGGCACCAGCTGAAGCGCCGCTCCCGTAACCCGGAAGACGGCCCGCGCGAACTAGCCCGGTAACGGACGCCGAAAGGCCCCGGCGCGCCTCGGCGGGCGCGCTGGCCACATCTTGCAAAGCTAGGAGAGCAATGGCTTACAGGACCAGCCCGGCGTGGCCGCGGTGACGGCCGCCGAAGCGGTGGCGCCGTCAGGGGCGCCCGCTCCCGCAGCGTCTGCGAGCGGCACGCGCGTGACCCCCGTGGGGATCGCCCTGGCGGCATCGCTGCTGAGCGGCATCGGCGGCCAGCTGGTGGGCGCCAATGCCGCCGATATCCAGGGCGGAATTGGTGCTTCGTCCGACGAGGGCTCCTTCTTCACGACGGCCTATATCATGGCCCAGTTCGGCGGGATCGTCTGCGCCGGACCGCTCATCGCCGCCTTCGGGCTGGGCCGCTACCTGACGGCCAGCACGATGCTGTTCGCGGCCGCGGCGCTGGCATGTGCCTCGGCGCCTCCGCCATCCGGGCTCATTATGCTGCGGATGGTGCAGGGCTTCGCCGCCGGCGGGCTCGGACCGGCTGGTTTCGTGGCGGTCTTCATGGCGTTCGGCGGTGGCGCGCGCCTGCCCGCCGGCCTCACCTTCCTGGCCTTTGCGCTGCTCTTGCCCGTGGCGCTCGGTCCGGTCCTTTCGGGCCATCTGCAACATGCTCTGGGGTGGGAAGCGCTGTTCCTCGTCCAGGCCGCGGCCGCGGCGGCGATCGCGACCGCGGCCGCCTGCCTCCTTCCCCGAGCGCCGATCGCCTGGCCGGCGCTCCGGCGGGACTGGGGAGCGATGCTGCTCTTCTCGCTCGCCATGGCCGCAACCATCCTGGTGGTGAGCCAGGGCAGCCGGCGCTACTGGCTGGACAGTGGCTTGATTGGTTGGTCGCTTGCGGCCTCGCTTGCCGCCTGGGCCGGCTTCATCTTCACCGCGTGGCGCTCGCCAGTTCCGGTCCTCAATGTCTCGCTCCTGTCCCGCCGGCGGTTTGTCATGCCGATCGCGCTCAACTTCCTGTTCCGCATCGGCCTTGCCGGCGTGACGGTCGTGATGCCGCTGCTGCTGGCCATGGCGGCATCCTACCGCCCGCTGGAAATCGGCAGCCTGTTCGTCTGGGCGCTCGTGCCGCAGCTGCTTGCTTTTCCGACCGCCTTTCTTCTTTTGCATCTTGCCGACGGGCGCCTGATCATGGCGGCGGGACTGCTGCTGCTCGCGCTCGGCATGGTGCTTGCCGCCGACAGCAGCAACCTCATCGGCGCCGAGCAGCTGCGCCTGCCGATGGTCCTGGCGGGCGCCGGCCAGGTATTCTTCCTGGTTCCCAACATCATGGCCGGCGTCCGGTCGATTCACCCATCAGACGGGCCGACCATCTCGCTGATGTTCAATGCCACGAGCCTTGGCGGCACGAGCATCGGAGCGGGTCTCGCTTCGGAGCTCATCACCGAGCGGCAGAAATATCATTTCCAGGCCCTGACGGAGGCCGCCGGCGCGAATGGCTCCCAAATCGGGAGGATCGAGGAGCTATCCGGCGCCCTCCAGCTCGGCGGCGCCGACGAAATGTTGTCGGCTGCCCGCACCGTTGCGACCATTGTCTCGGCGCTTCGGCGGGAGGCCTTCATCCTGTCGGCGAACGAGGCATTCCTCGTTGCGGTCGCAATCCTGTTGGCGGGAGCATTTGGCATCATGCTGCTCGACCGGCAGCCGCGCCTGTCGGCTGCCTCCGGCCTTGGACCGGGGGCCGCGCGATGAGCCTTTCAAGGTCGACCATTGCCGCGCTCATCCTGTCCGCCCTGGTGTTCGTCGCGGCCGCCTATGGCCTGGTCGGACGGCAGTCCGACGGGACCGACAATGCCTATGTCCGCGGCGACGTCACGCCGGTCGGAATCAAGGTCGCGGGCCTGGTCGGCGAGGTCCTGGTCAGGGACAACCAGGAGGTGAGAGCGGGCGACATATTGTTCCGGCTGGACGACCGCGACTATCGGGCAAGGGTCGATGAGGCGCTTGCCGTGCTGGCGGCGAGAAAGGCGGAACTCGCAGCCCTCGACAGCCGCCTTGCGCGCCAGCGCTCGGCCATTTTCGAGGCGCGGGCGACGCTTCGAAGCGCCAGGGCCGAGGCAGACCGCTCGGGCCGCGAGCTTGCCCGGATCGAGGCCTTGCGGTCGAAGGGATGGGTGACCCGTGCCAGGGGGGACGAGGCGCTTGCCGCGAGCGAACGGGCGCTGGCCGGGGTTTCCGGTGCCGGCGCCGGCGTCACCGGCTCAACCGCCGAGGCCGGCGTGATCGAAAGCCAACGGCCTCAGCTGATGGCCGCTGTCCAGGCCGCCGAGGCCGCGCTGCGCCTCGCGCGGATCGACCTGGAAAGCACGGTCGTCAGGGCGCCGGCCGACGGCCGCGTGGCGGAACGGCAGGCGCGCAAGGGTCAATATGTCCGCCCCGGGACGCCGCTCATCGCGCTCGTGTCGGGGGATGTCTGGGTCGTCGCCAACTTCAAGGAGACCGAGCTTCGAGGGATGCGAGCGGGCGAGCGTGTCTCGATCACGGTCGACGCGCTGCCTGGCCGCACGTTCGACGGCCGGGTCGACAGCCTGTCGCCGGCCAGCGGCGCGCAGTTCGCACTGCTTCCGCCGGACAACGCCACCGGCAACTTCACCCGGATCGTGCAGCGCATCCCGATCCGGATCTCGATCGGCGGCGGGCCCGCACAGCGCCAGGACCTTCGGCCAGGCATGTCCGCCAGGGTCCGGCGCGAGCGGTGATCCGGGGAGCGTTCCTTGCGTGGTGCAAAGAAAGGATGATGACGTGACCCCTTCTTCCAAGCCCGGGTTCGACCTCACGACACCGAGCCACGAGGAATATGAGCGGCTCGAGGCTGGCCTCGACGAGGAGGAGCGGCGGGTCCTGCTGGACAGCGGAACCGAGCCTGCCTTTTGTGGCCTGCTGCTCGAGGAAGAGAGGGACGGGACCTATTGCTGCCGGCTGTGCGGCCTGCCGCTGTTCACGGCCTGGTCAAAGTTCGACAGCGGCACCGGCTGGCCGAGCTTCGCGGTTCCGTTCGACGAAGACCATCTCCTCGAGCTTCGGGATGGCCGGGACGGGATGATGCGCGTCGAGGTCATCTGTGGCCGCTGCGGCGCCCACCAGGGCCATGTCTTTCCGGACGGTCCGCCGCCCACCGGCCTTCGCTATTGCATCAACTCGGTTTCGCTGGAGTTCGCTCCGGCGGGCGAGCCGCTTCCTGACAGGCTGGGCCGCGGAGCGCCTGAGGGCCTAGCGCTGGGGAGCTGATACCGCCGGTCCGGGAAGTTGATCACAGCCCCGCGCAGTCCTCGCCAACCTCGCGCTTCACCTACGAAATTTCCGCAAGATGTAACGGCGAAGCGTCCCTCGCGAATTGCTAGCCGACGGCCGATCAATCCGGGGCCCCGCCGCCATTTCGAGGCCCCAGGCTCGGCCACCCCATGCGGATGGAGCCAAGCAGTGGCAGATATCGGACTGGGCAGGACCCACCATGCGGCGGTAGCCGCCTCCCCGACCGGCACGGACGCCGCCGGGCCTTACTTTTCTCCGCTGGAGTGGTCGATCGTCCGCCTTGCGTCGGCGGACGGCCTTGCCACCCTACGCACCCCCGGCCCGGTCGGCCGGTTCATCAACCGGCTGATGGGCCAAACCGGCAGCGTCGAGCTCGCGAGCCCAAGGCTCGAGGCGCTCCGCCGGATCGCGGTCCTCAGCTGGAACTTCGGCCTCGCGGTCCCCGCCGATGCGATTGCCGAATTCCTGTCCGCTGGCTTCAGCCGGTCGCAATATGAGCTGCTCGCCAGCCGGATCGGCGCCGCCTCCACTTCCCGCCAGGGAGGCCCGGCATGAACGTCCTCGCCCATATCAAACCCAACCAGTTCGAAGCGGCGGCGCTACGCGCCGGCTTTGCGCGCCGACCGCTTTGGCAGCGCGCGGCGATCGCCGGCGCGCCGCTGGCACTGCTAGTCGCGGCCGTCACCCTCTGGAGCAGCGATCCCTCCCCCGCAGCTGCTCCTCCCCTGCCCATGGTGACGGTCGCGGCGCCCCTCGAGCGGCAACTCGATCAATGGGACGAATATGTCGGCCGCTTCGAGGCGAGCCGAAGCGTCGAGCTCCGCCCGCGCGTCTCCGGACAGGTGGTGGCGGTCCATTTCACCGATGGCGCAATGGTCGGCAAGGGCCAGCTCCTTTTCACGATCGATCCGCGTCCGTTCGAGGCCGCGCTCGCCGAAGCGAGGGCGAGCGTCGCGACCGCGAGGAGCGAGCTCGGGCTCGCCCTGACCGATCTCGGCCGGGCCCGGCGCCTGCTTGCCGAGGATGCGGTGTCGCAAAGCGAGGTCGACCGGCTCTCCGCCCGGGTCAGCTCGGCGCAGGCAGCGCTCGCCGCCGCCCAGGCGCGCGTTCGATCGCGTGCGCTGGACGTCGAGTTCACGCGGGTCCGTGCCCCCATCGCCGGCAAGGTCTCCGACCGGCGGATCGATCCCGGCAATCTGGTTGCGAACGGCGAGACTCTGCTCACCACGATCAACGCGCTCGATCCCATCTACTTCGCGTTCGACGTGCCGGAATCCCTGTTCCTAAAGACCGTTCGCCAGCGGCAGGCCGGCGGCGCGGCGGGACAGGCGACCGAGATCAGGCTGCAGGACGAGGCCGCCTATAATTGGAGGGGCCGGCTCGATTTCACCGACAATGGGATCAGCCGGACCAGCGGCACCATCCGCGCCCGGGCGGTGGTTCCCAATCCCAACTTCTTCCTCTCGCCCGGAATGTTCGGAAACATGCGGCTCGCCGACGGCGCGAGGCTCAGCGCCCTGCTGGTGCCGGACGCTGCAGTCAGGACCGACCAGGCGAGAAAGGTGCTGCTGGTGCTGGGCAAGGACGACGTCGTTGCGGTGAGGCCGGTACAAACCGGGCCGATGGTCGGCGACCTCCGGGTCATCAAGGCCGGGATTAGGAAGTCGGACCGAGTGGTCGTCTCCGGGGTCCAGTTCGCGACGCCCGGCAGCAGGGTGAAGCCGAGGACCATCCAGCTGTCCGAGCGCAAGGCATTGGCGCCGCGCTCCGGCTCATTCTCAACCCCCGCGGCATCCCAGGCAACCCTCGCAAACTAGGAGGCGACCGGCCCATGCGCCTCAGCCATTTCTTCATCAAGCGGCCGATCTTCGCAGCGGTCATCGCGGTCGTGATCACGATCATCGGCACCTTCTCCTACGTCGGCCTGCCCATCTCCCAGTTTCCCGAGATCGTGCCGCCGACGGTCACGGTCAGCGCCTATTATCCGGGTGCATCCGCCGAGACGGTTGCGGAGACGGTTTCCTCGCCGATCGAACAGCAGATCAATGGCGTCGACGACATGCTCTACCAATCGTCCCAGTCGACGGGCGACGGCCGGGTGATCATCACCGTCACGTTCAAGCTCGGCACCAATCTCGATACGGCCCAGGTGCTCGTCCAGAACCGCGTGGCACTGGCCGAGCCGAGCCTTCCAGAGGAGGTTCGGCGCCAGGGCGTGGTGGTGCGCAAGACATCGCCCTCATGGCTGATGGCGGTCAATGTCCTGTCGCCCGACGACTCCCTCGATCGCAGCTATATCTCCAACTATGTGCTGACCCAATTGAAGGACCGGCTGTCGCGCGTCGAAGGCATTGGCGACGTCCAGATCTGGGGGGCCCGCGACTATGCGATGCGGATCTGGATCGATCCCGGCAAAGCGGCGACGCTGGGGCTCACCGCGGGCGAGGTGGTCGAGGCACTTCGCGCCAAGAATATCCAGGTTGCCGCGGGCGCAGTCGGGCAACCGCCGTTCCACACCGGCGCGGCGCAGGAACTCAATGTGGAGACGCAAGGCCGGTTCAAGACGCCGGAGGAGTTCGGGAGCATCGTCATCCGAACCGACCCCTCCGGTGCGATCACCCGGGTCCGGGACGTCGCGCGGGTCGAGCTCGGCGCCGAGAACTATGGGGTGAACGGCTACCAGGACAATAAGGAGTCGGTCATCCTCGGCATCCTCCAGCGGCCGGGCACCAACGCGCTCGCGGCGGCCGAGGGGATCGAGACGCAGCTCGAGGAAGCCGCCAAGAGCTTTCCCAAGGGCCTCGACTACGAGATCACCTGGAACCCGACCGAATTCATCAGCGAGTCGATGAGCGAGGTGCGCAAGACCCTGTTCGAGGCGGGCCTGCTGGTGGTGCTGGTGATCATCGTCTTCCTGCAGAGCTGGCGGACCGCGATCATCCCGATTGTCGCCATTCCGGTGTCGCTGATCGGCACCTTCGCGGTGCTGGCCGGCCTAGGCTATTCGCTCAACACGCTGTCGATGTTCGGCCTGGTCCTGGCGATCGGGATCGTCGCGGACGATGCGATCGTGGTGGTCGAGAATGTCGAGCGCAACCTCGAGCATGGAATGACCCCAAGCGAGGCCGCGCACCGGTCGATGGACGAGGTCTCGGCGGCGCTGGTGGCGATCGTCCTGGTACTGTGCGCGGTGTTCGTTCCGACCACTTTCCTCACCGGCATCACCGGCGAATTCTACCGCCAGTTCGCCGTCACCATCTCGGCCTCGACCATCATCTCGCTGGTGCTGTCGCTGACGCTGTCGCCGGCGCTTGCAGCGATGCTGCTGAAGCCCAAGACCGATCACCGCGAGGAGAAGGGCCTGATGGGCATCATCCACCGCGCCGGAGACAGGTTCAACGAGCGGTTCGATGCCTTGAGCATATGGTATGGCGGCTTCACGCGCCGGGTGGCGGGCGCGCCCAGGCGCGCGCTCGCCGCCTATGCCGGTCTGGTCGCGATGACCGTCACGCTGTTCTGGGCCACTCCGGCCGGCTTCATCCCCGCGCAGGACCAGGGCTATGCGCTCGCCGTGGTCCAGCTGCCGCCGGGAAGCTCGATCGAGCGGACCGACGCGACCCTCAAGAATGTGGTCGGAAGGCTGCTCAAGGTTCCGGGCGCCCGCTCGGCGGCGATGTTCGCCGGGTTCGACGGCGCGTCCGGAACCCAGGCGCCGAACACCGGCGCCGCCTATGTCACCTTCAAGTCCTTCGAGGAGCGCGCCGGGACCGACCGGACCGAGCTCAACATCGAGAATGACATGCGGGCGGCCGTGGCCGACATCGATGAAGCCGTCGTACTGATCATCCCGCCACCCGTGGTGCAAGGCATCGGCAATGGCGGCGGGTACCGGCTCATCGTGCAGGACCGCGGCGACAATGGCTATATGGCGCTCGACCAGGCCGCTGGCCAGCTCATCGCCGAAGCGCGGCAGGAGAAGGGCCTCGCCAACATCTACACGCTCTTCAACACCGCGACCCCGCGGATCTGGGCGGAGATCGACCGGACCAAGGCCGACATGCTCGG